>DATKLZ010000001.1:0-10743 GCA_035542135.1 Steroidobacteraceae bacterium
CGCGAACCCATGCGGCAGGTGCACGAGGGGTGATAGGCCGTCTCCACCTTCTGGCGGATGAACTCATCGATCTGCGCGTCGGTCTGCACGGCTTCGCCCGGCTGGATCTCCCGGCCGCGATAGCGGTCGAAGGCGGGTTGCGCGAACACCTCGCGCGTCAGGCGCACGCAGGCGCGCATCTCCTCCCAGTCTTCCGGCTGGCTCATGTAGTTGAAGAAGATGCGCGGATGGTCCTCGATGCGCGGCGTGCGCAGCCGCACCCAGCCCCGGCTCTGGGAGCGCATCGGACCGATGTGCGCCTGGAAGCCGTGCTCCTTCGCCAGCGAGGAGCCGTCATAGCTCACCGCCATCGGCAGGAAATGGAACTGCAGGTTGGCGTAGCGGATGCCGGCGCGGCTGCGGATGAAGCCGCCGGTCTCGAAGTGGTTGCTGGCGCCGAGCCCGTTGCGGAACAACACCCAGCGCAGTCCGATGAGGAACTGGCTCACCGGGTTCAGCGCCGAGTACAGCGTGACCGGTTCCTTGCAGGCGACCTGGAAATAGAACTCGAGGTGGTCCTGGAGGTTCTCGCCCACCGGCGGCAGTGCGCGCACCACCGGGATGCCGTGTTCCGCCAGCTCCGCCGGCGGCCCCACGCCCGACAGCTTCAACAGGTGCGGTGAGCCGATCGAGCCGGCGCTCAGGATCACTTCGCGCCGCGCCGCGACGCTCCTTTCCTGCCCGCCGACGCGGTAGCGCACGCCGGTGGCGAGCGCGCCGTCGAATTCGATGCGCGTCACCAGCGCGTGCGGCCGCACCGCCAGGTTGGAGCGCCGCCTCGCCGGCCGCAGGTAGGCGTTGGCCGCGCTGCAGCGGCGCCCGCCGCCCACCGTCATGTCGAGCCGACCGAAGCCCTCCTGCTGGCCGCCATTCACGTCGGCCGAACGCAGGTAGCCCGCCTGTTCGCCCGCCTGGAGCCAGGCGGCGTGCAGCGGGTTGCGCAGCGAGCCGTACGAGGTCTGCAACTTGCCGCTGTCGCCGCGGTATTCGTTGCCGCCTTCGGCGCGTCGCTCGGCACGGCGGAAATACGGCAGCACCTCGCCGTAGCTCCAGCCGGCCGCGCCCTCGTCGCGCCAGCGCTCGAAATCCATCGGATTGCCGCGCACGTAGACCATGCCGTTGATCGACGAGGAACCGCCCAGCACCTTGCCGCGCGGCGTGTTCATGCGGCGCCCGCCCAGGTGCGGCTCCGGTTCGCTCTGGAAGCCCCAGTTGTAGCGCGGCATGTTCATCGGGATCGACAGCGCCGTGGGCATCTGGATGTAGATCGAACGATCGGAGCCGCCGTACTCGAGCACCAGCACGCTGTTGCGTCCGTCCTCGCTCAGGCGGTCGGCGAGGACGCAGCCGGCCGAGCCGGCGCCGATGATGATGTAGTCGAATTCTTCCACGGCGTCTCCGCTACGCGGGCCCTGGCGATCAGTACGGCGAATCGATGTCGCGCATCGCGACGTAGACGCTCTTCAGCGCCGTGTAATGCTCGATCGCCGCGCGGCTGTTCTCGCGCCCCAGGCCCGAGTGCTTCATGCCGCCGAAGGGCAGTTCGATCGGCGTGATGTTGTAGTGGTTGATCCAGCAGGTGCCCGCCTGCAGCGCCGCGATGACACGGTGCGCGCACGCCAGGTCGCGCGTGAACACCGCCGCCGACAGGCCGAATTCGGTGGCATTGGCGCGACGCACGGCCTCGTCCTCGTCGTCGAATTCGAGCACCGTCATGACCGGGCCGAAGATCTCGTCGCGCACGATCTCCATGCCGTCGTCGCAGCGGTCGAACACCGTCGGCTCGACGAACCAGCCCTTGCGCAGCGCACCGCGGGTGACGCGCGATCCACCCACCAGCACGCGCGCCCCGGCCTGGCGGCCGCGCTCGATGTAGCCCAGAACCTTGTTCATGTGCGCTTCGGAAATCAGCGCGCCGACCTGCGTCGCCGGATCGAGCGGATCGCCGATCTTCAACGCCCGCACGCGCGGCAGGAGCCGCGCCAGGAAATCCTTCGCGACCGAGCGATGCACGAAAACGCGCGTGCCGTTCGAGCAGACCTCTCCAGCCGAGTAGAAATTGCCGAGCAGCGCGCCCGACACCGCGTTGTCGAGATCGGCGTCCGGGAACACGAGGATCGGCGATTTGCCGCCGAGCTCGAGCGTCACCTGCTTCAGCGTCGCTGCCGCGCTGGCCATGACCGCCTGGCCAGTCGCGACGGAACCGGTCAGCGACACCTTGCGGATCCGCGGGTGCTGCGCGAGCAGCCGCCCGGTCTCGCCCGGACCCTGGATGACCTGGAACAGGCCGGCCGGGAGCCCCGCGGCGGCATAGACTTCCTGCAGCTTCATCGCCGTGAGCGGCGTGAGGTCGGCCGGCTTGAACAGCATGGCGTTGCCGCAGGCCAGTGCCGGCGCGGACTTCCAGCAGGCGATCTGCAGCGGATAATTCCACGCGCCGATGCCCGCGACGACTCCGAGCGGCTCGCGGCGCGTATAGCCGAAGGCGGCGCTGCCGAGATCGAGGTGCTCGCCGGCGATGGTCGGCGCGACGCCGGCGAAGTACTCGAGGCAATCCGCGCCCGAGATCACGTCGACGACGCGCGTCTCCTGGATCGGCTTGCCCGTATCGCGCGTCTCGAGTTCAGCCAGCTCATCATTGCGCGAGCGCAGCAGGTCAGCCGCGCGCCGCAGCACGCGGCCGCGCTCCGTGCCGCTCAGCGCGGCCCAGGCTGGTTGCGCAGCCTGCGCCGCGCGTACCGCGGCATCGATCTCGGCGGCGCCATCGACCGGGAGCGTGGCCAGCAATGCGCCAGTGGCCGGATCGTGCGTGCTGAAGCGCCGCGCCGGAACACGCCGCGACGCCCGCTCGCCCGCCGTGCGCCGCATCCCCCGCTTGAGTGGTTTTCCCAGGGTCGACTCGCGTTCATTCTGTGTCAGAATCCGATCATGCCGACCTGAAGAAGCGGCGGTCAAGAGCGGAGCGCGCATGCAGCCCAGTCCGTTGAAACCGGCCCGAACCGGAATCTGCTCGTTGCTTGCCGGACTGGCCATTGCCGTGGCAGCGGGCCCGGGCCGCGCGCAGGCGGACCCCGCGGCGCCGGTGGCCGAACCCGCCAGTTGCCAGCAGGTGCGGCTGTCGGATGTCGGCTGGACGGACGTCACCTCGACCACCGCCGTCTTCGCCAGCCTGCTGCGCCAGCTCGGCTACCAGCCGCAGGTCACGGTGCTGTCGGTACCGGTCACCTTCGCGTCGATGAAGAACCGGGACATCGACGTCTTCCTCGGCAACTGGATGCCGGCGCAGGACGGCGATCGCAAGCCGTACGTGGCCGACGGTTCGGTGGAGATCGTGCGCGCCAATCTCGTCAATGCGAAGTACACGCTCGCGGTGCCCGCCTACACCTATGCGGCCGGCCTGCACGACTTCGCCGACATCAGCCGCTTCGGCGCGGAACTCAACCACACCTTCTACGGCATCGAGCCGGGCAACGACGGCAACCGCCACATCCTGCAGATCATCAGGCAGAACGCCTTCAGCCTCGGCGACTTCAAGCTGGTCGAATCGAGCGAACAGGGCATGCTCGCGGAGGTCGAGCGCGCCACCCAGGCCCACCGGCCGATCGTGTTCCTCGCCTGGGATCCGCACCCGATGAACATGCGCTTCGACATCCGCTACCTGTCGGGCGGCGATGCCACGTTCGGCCCGAACTACGGCGCGGCGACGATCTACACCACGGTGCGCGCCGGCTACCTGTCGCAATGCCCGAACGTCGGGCGGCTGCTGCGCAACCTGCAGTTCACGCTGCGCGGCGAGAGCGAGATGATGAACGCGATCCTGAACCTGCACCAGCAGCCCGACGTGGCCGCCGCGGCATGGATCCGCGCGCACGGCGCGCTGGTGGCGCAGTGGCTCGAGGGCGTGCGCAGCGTCGACGGCCGGCCGGCCCTGCTCGCGATCCAGGGAACCGTCGCGCCCGCCCCCGGCCACCGCTTCGAGGGCTGGATCACGGCCCACAAGATCCCGCTCGGCGAATCGATGGCGGTGGCGATCGAATTCGTCAAGGCGCATGGCATGGGATTCTTCAACGCGATCGCCGCCGCGATCCGCGGCAGCGTCAACGGCGTCACCGCCGCGCTGGTGGCGATTCCGGCGGCGCTGCTGGTGTCCGCATTGGCGGCGCTCGCCTGGGTGCTGCGGCGCTCGTGGAAGCTGGCGCTGTTCGTCGCGCTCGCGTTGTTGTTCATCATGAACCAGGGCTACTGGCTCGCGACCCTCGAGACGCTGTCGCTGGTGCTGGTGGCGGCCGTGCTCTCGACGCTGATCGGCGTGCCGATCGGGATCGCTGCCGCGCACCGGCCGCGCCTGTTCCAGGCACTGCGCCCGATCCTCGACCTGATGCAGACGCTCCCGACCTTCGTGTACCTGATCCCGACGCTGGTGCTGTTCGGATTGGGGGTCGTGCCCGGCCTCATTTCAACGATCATCTTCGCGCTGCCCGCGCCGATCAGGCTCACGCACCTCGGCATCTCCTCGGTACCGCAGTCGCTCCGTGAAGCCGGCGAAGCCTTCGGCGCCACGCCGATGCAGCTGTTGTGGAAGGTCGAACTGCCGAGCGCCGCGCCGACCATCGTCGCGGGCATCACCCAATGCATCATGCTGAGCCTGTCCATGGTCGTCATCGCCGCGCTGGTCGGAGCGGGAGGGCTCGGGGTGCCGGTGGTTCGTGCGCTGAACACCGTGCAAGTGGGCATGGGCTTCGAAGCCGGTTTTGCGATCGTGCTGCTGGCGATCATCCTCGATCGCATGAGCCGACCGTCGGGCCGGCCATGAGCCGCCACGCGATCGACTTCCAGCACGTCGACATCCTGTTCTCGCGCGAGCAGGGCCGCAAGGGCCGCGCCGCGCTGCGACAGGCGCTCGAATCACTCGATGCCGGGGGCACGCGCGCGCAGATCGCGGAGCGCTTCGGCGTCGTGGTCGGCGTCGCGGATGCCAACCTCAGCGTCGAGAGCGGCCACATCAGCGTGCTGATGGGGCTGTCGGGTTCGGGAAAATCCACGCTGCTGCGCGCCGCGAACGGCCTCAATCCGGTCTCGCGCGGCCGGGTGCTGGTGCGCGACGGCGACGGCACCGCCGACGTGGCCACCTGCACTCCGGCCAGGCTGCGGCAGCTGCGGCGCGAACGCATCGCGATGGTGTTCCAGCAGTTCGGGTTGCTGCCCTGGCGCACGGTGCGCGACAACGTCGGCTTCGGCCTCGAACTGCGCGGCGAGAACGCCAGCCGCCGTGCGCAGATCGTCGATGAGAAGCTCGAGCTCGTCGGCCTGTCGCAGTGGGCCGGTCGCCACGTCAGCGAACTCTCCGGCGGCATGCAGCAGCGCGTCGGCCTGGCGCGCGCCTTCGCCACCGATGCCGACATCCTGCTGATGGACGAGCCCTTCTCCGCGCTCGATCCGCTGATCCGCACCAAGCTCCAGGACGAATTGCTCGCGTTGCAGGCGCGTGTCAAGAAGACGATCGTGTTCGTCAGCCATGACCTGGACGAGGCGCTGCGGCTCGGCAACCAGATCTCGGTGCTCGAGGGCGGCCGCATCCTGCAGACCGGCAGCGTGCAGGACATCGTGCTGCGCCCGGCGCACGCGCGCGTGTCGGAGTTCGTTCAGCACATGAACCCGCTGCAGGTGCTGAGCGGCGACATGGTCATGCGCCCGCGGGGCGAGATGGTGCAGGTATCGGCCGGCGGTGCGCGCGGCCTGCAGATCGACGCCGCCGGTCGCTACCTCGTCAGGCTCGATGCCGACGGACGCCCGCAGCACGCCATCCTGAACGGCCTGCCGGTCGCCATCATGTCCGCCGGCGACACTGGAGCGCCAGCGCCGGCTCCCGGCCTGCTCATCGTGCCGGTCACGACCAGCCTGCAACGGATCGTCGAGCTGTGCGCGCGCAGCGGCCACCCCGTGCTGTTGCAGCAGGACGGCCAGCTCTGCGGCGCCTGCGGCGAGGCCGAGATACTGCGCGCGCTGGCCGGATCGCGCGGCGCGACGGTCGTGCCCGGCGCGGTGGAATGACGCCGCCGCACAAGTCAGTGCCGCAATCGGATCAGCCCGGGGCCTGAACGGCTTCCATACTGGCCGGCATGGACGAGCCCAGCACCGCAGCTTCCAGGGGCCGGCGCCCGAGCGGTCGCGATGCCAAGCGCGCCGCGCGCACCGCCCGCGCCCACAATTTCGTTCCGTACATCACGCGCAAGGTGCCGCGTTACGAGGTGCTCGGCGCCGAAGGGCTCGAGCTGCTCGAGCACAACGCCGACACGATCCTGCAGGAGATCGGCATCGATTTCCGCGACGACCCGGAGGCGCTGGCGCTGTTCAGGGCGGCCGGCGCCGACGTCAAGGAAGAGCGCGTGCGCTTCCCGCGCGGCATGTGCCGCAAGCTGGTGCAGGCCACTGCGCCGCGCGAGTTCACGCAATACGCGCGCAACAGCGCGCACAACGTCGTCATCGGCGGCGACAACACGGTGTTCGCGCCCGCCTACGGCTCGCCCTTCATCCGCAACCTCGACGAAGGCCGGCGCTATGCGCGCATCGAGGATTTCCGCAACTTCGTCAAGCTCGCCTACATGGCCACGGGGCTCCATCATTCAGGCGGCACGATCTGCGAGCCCGTCGACCTGCCGGTCAACAAGCGCCACTTCGACATGGTGTACAGCCATATCAAGTATAGCGACAAGCCCTTCATGGGCTCGGTGACGCATCCGGAGCGCGCCCGCGACACGATCGAGATGGCGAAGATCCTGTTTGGGCCTGATGCCATCGATCCGGCCACCGGCAAGATGCGCACGGTGACGATCAGCCTGATCAATGCCAACTCGCCGCTGACCTTCGATGCGACGATGCTCGGGGCGCTGAAGGAATATGCGCGCGCCAACCAGGCCACGATCATCACACCCTTCATCCTCGCCGGCGCGATGTCGCCGGTCACCGTGGCCGGCACCGTGGCGCAGACGCTGGCCGAATCGCTGGCCGGCATGACGCTGGCGCAGCTCGTCAACCCCGGCGCGCCGGTGGTGATGGGCAGTTTCGCCTCCTCGCTGTCGATGCAGTCCGGGGCGCCCACGTTCGGTACGCCCGAACCGGCGCTGGTGCTGTACACGATGGCGGCCCTGGCGCGCCGGCTCGGCGTGCCGTTCCGCTCGGGTGGCGGGCTGTGCGGCTCGAAGATCGCCGATGCGCAGGCCGCGTTCGAATCGGCCAACACGCTGCTGCCCACCTGCCTCGCCGGCGTCAACTTCGTGCTGCACACCGCCGGCTGGCTCGAGGGCGGCCTCGCGATGGGCTACGAGAAGTTCATGATGGACGCGGACCAGGCGGCGATGATGCACACGCTGCTCGCTGGCATCGACCTGTCGGACAACGGCCAGGCGCTCGACGCACTGCGCGAGGTTGGCCCCGGCAAGCACTTCCTCGGCTGCGCGCACACGCAGGCGAATTTCGAGACTGCGTTCTACCGCTCGCCGCTCGCCGACAACAACAGCTTCGAGCAGTGGGAGGCCGAAGGTGCGAGTGACATGAACCAGCGCGCCAATGCGCTGTGGAAGAAGCAGCTGGCCGAGTACGAGGCGCCGCCGCTCGACCCGGCGATCGACGAAGCGCTGGTCGACTACATGAACCGCCGCAAGGCTTCGTTCGCGGACTCGAACGTCTAGTAGTAGTCGGACTTGTCCTCGACGAAGAGGTGTTCGACGATCCTGAGCCCCGTCGGCGGATCGAGCGTGCCGGCCATGATGCTGGTGACGGCCGGCACCCGGCCCGACGGCCGCCAGAACAGGTTGCCGCCGCAGCGCGAACAGAAGCCGCGCTCGGCCGCGGCCGACGAGCGATACCACTCGAGCGTGGCCGAGGCGATCAACACCAGATCAGCCGACAGCGCCTGGCTTGCCGCGACGAAGTGCCCGCTGGTCTTGCGGCATTGCGAGCAGTGGCAGGCGATCACGTCGCGCAACGGCCCGCGCACTTCATAGCGAACGCCGCCGCACAGGCAGCTGCCGCTCGCCCGGACCGCCGCGCCGCGGGCCCGGTTCGCGGCGGATGGCATCACGGCCGCGGCTGCACCGGGCGCCGCCCGCGCGGCCGGCTGCCCTCGCCCGGTTCGGCGGCGATCGGAGGCGGCAGCCTCACGGCCTCGCGCAACCGGTCGTACGCCGCGGTCTTGTGCGGGATCGCCATCGCCTCGACGAAATGCTGCTGGAAGCGCGGTTCGATGGCCGTTTCGATCTTCTCCACGCGCCGCACCAGCTTCTCGATGCCGCTGCGCGCCTGCTCATCGAGCAGCGCGATGCGCGCGCCGGCGCCGGCCGCGTTGCCGGCGGAGGTGACCTGCGCGAGGTCGCAGTCCGGGATCATGCCGAGCACCATCGCGTACTTGACGTCGATGTGCGCGCCGAACGCGCCCGCCAGGCGGATGCGATCGACCTGTTCGACGCCGAGGTGCTCCATCAGCAGCTTGATGCCGGCGTACAAGGCCGCCTTGGCGAGCTGGATCGCGCGCACGTCGTTCTGCGAGATCTGCAGCGTCGCCGCGCCCCGATGCAACACGTACGAATAGGTGCGGCCGCTGGCCACGACGCGATCGGAGCGCGCCGCCAGCGCGCCCTGCACGACGCCGTCCTGGCTGATGATCCCGGCCAGGTACATCTCCGCGATCACCTCGATGATGCCGGAGCCGCAGATGCCGGTGATGCCCGTGGCAGCGGTGGCCTCGTCAAACCCCGGCTCGTTCGACCAGAGGTCGGAACCGATGACCTTGAAGCGCGGCTCGAGCGTCGCCGGATCGATGCGCACGCGCTCGATCGCGCCCGGCGCGGCGCGCTGGCCGCCGCTGATCTGCGCACCCTCGAAGGCCGGCCCTGTCGGGCTCGAGCAGGCAAGCAGCCGGTCCTTGTTGCCGAGCACGATCTCGGCGTTGGTGCCGACGTCGACCAGCAGCGTGAGCTCGTCGCGCAGGTCGGGGCGTTCGGCGAGGATCACGCCGGCGGTATCCGCGCCGACATGCCCGGCAATGCACGGCAGCACGTAGACGCGCGCATTCGGATTCATCTTCAGTTCGAGCTGCGCGGCCCGGGCGGTCACCGACCCGTCGGTGCACAGCGCGAACGGTGCGCCGCCCAGTTCGACCGGATCGATGCCGAGCAGCAGGTGGTGCATGATCGGGTTGCCCACGATGGCGGCCTCGAGGATCTCGTCGGCCTGCGCGCCGGCGTCCCGGGCGACCTGTGCGATCAGGTCGTTGAGGGCGCCGCGCACCGCGGCGGTCATCTGCGCGGCCCCCTCCGGATTCATCATCGAGTAGGAGACCCGGCTCATCAGGTCCTCGCCGAAGCGGATCTGGGGATTCATCGCACCGCTGGTCGCCAGCACGTTGCCGGTGAGCAGGTCGCACAGGTGCATCGCGATCGTCGTCGAACCCACGTCCACCGCCAGGCCATAGGCGCGCTCGTGGAATCCGGGCCAGATGGCGATGATGCTCTGTCGCGCATGCACGGCCACCGTCACCGCCCACTTCCCCTGCCGCAGCACCGGCTGCAGCCTCTGCAGCAGCGGGAAATCGCAGTCCAGGTCCTTGAGCTGCCATTCGCGCTCGAGCGCGAGGCACAGACGCTGCAGGTCGCTGGCCGGATTGTGCATGTCCGGCTCGGTGACCTCGACGTAGTGCAGGCTGACCACCGGGTTGAGCGTGATCTCGCGCTCGTCGGCCGCCTTGCGGATCACCTGCCGGTGCACCTGGCTGCTCGCCGGCACGTCGATGACGAGGTCGCCCAGGATCTGCGCCTGGCAGGACAACCGCCGATCCGCCGGCATTGGCCGGCGGCGGCTGAAACTCGTCTCCGTCACCGTGACCGGCGAGAGATGATCGCGCCGTGATTTCACGCCGTGCTTGGTGAAGTCGCCCTCCATGACCGTGACCTGGCAGCGCCCGCACATGGCGCGGCCGCCGCAGACCGAATCGACGTCGACGCCGAGCGCACGCGCCGCCGCCAGCACCGGCGTGCCGACCGGAAAACGCCCGCGGCGTCCCGAGGGCGTGAAGACGATCAGTGCATCCGCGTCAGCCATGTTCCAGCCTGCGCCGTGGCGAATCCTGGGCCCGGCTCAGCCCTGCACGCGCCGCCGGTGCCCGCCCTCGCGGCGTCCCCGCCCGGCGCCGCCCGCGCCGGCGGGCCCGCCCGCTCCGGCCGCCCCCGGCGCCCCGGGCGCCGCAGCCGCGCCCGGCGTGGCCACGTCGCGGTACTTGCGGATCCAGTTGGCGCAGTTCGGATCGTGGCCCATCATGACATCCGCGCCCATGCAGGCCTGCATGACCTCCGCGTGCAGCGGATTGGTGATCGCCGAGGTGAGCCCCGCGCCGATCGCCATCGTCAGGAACGCGGCGTTGATGCCGTTGCGGTTCGGCAGGCCGAAGCTGACATTCGACGCGCCGCAGGTCGAATTGACCTTGAGCTCGGTGCGCAGCCGGTGCAGCAGCTGCATGACCTGCTGGCCCGCGGAGTTGATCGCGCCGATCGGCATCACCAGCGGGTCGACGATGACATCGCTGGCCGGGATGCCGTGGTCGGCCGCGCGCTCGACGATCTTCTTCGCGATCGCGAAGCGCACGTTCGGATCCTCGGAGATGCCGGTCTCGTCGTTCGAGATCGCCACCACCGCGGCGCCGTACTTCTTCAC
>DATKLZ010000002.1:0-7637 GCA_035542135.1 Steroidobacteraceae bacterium
TTCAGGAAACGCTCGAACAGCAGGTCGTAGCGCAGCGGATCGATGTCGGTGATGCCGAGTGCGTAGGCCACGAGCGAGCCGGCGCCGGAGCCGCGGCCAGGGCCCACCGGCACGCCGTTGCGGCGCGCCCAGGCGATGAAGTCGGCGACGATCAGGAAGTAGCTGGCGAAGCCCATCGGGCAGATCACGTCGAGCTCGGAGGCCAGTCGCTCGCGATAGCGCCCAGCGGCTTCGCCCGCCGGCGGCGCGGCATCCAGGCGCGCGGCGAGGCCTGAGGCCGCCGCCTCGCGCAGGTATTGCTCGGGCGTCGTCCCCTCGGGAACCGGGAATACCGGCAGGCGCGCCTCGCCGAGCCGCAGCGTCAGGCTGCAGCGGCGCGCGATCTCGACGCTGTTGGCGAGCGCCGCCGGTGCGTCGGCGAACAGCGCCTCCATCTCGCGCGCGCTGCGCAGGTATTGCTGCTGCGTGTAGCGGCGCGGCCGCGACGGATCCGCCAGCAGCGTGCCGTCGTGGATGCACACGCGCGCTTCGTGCGCTTCGAAATCCGCCGCGGCCAGGAAACGCACGTCGTTCGTCGCCACCGGCGGCACGCCGCGCCCGGCGGCCAGTGCCAGCGCGGCGCCGACGTACGCTTCCTCGTTCAGCGCGCCGATGCGCTGCACCTCGATGTAATAGCGGTCGCCGAACAGCGCGAGCCACGTATCGAGCGCCGCGCCGGCCTGCGCGGTACGCCCCTGCAGCAGCGCCCGGCCGACATCGCCCTGCTGCGCACCCGACAGCGCGATCAGGCCCGCGGTCGTCGCCGGCGTCAGCCACTCGCGCTCGATGAGCGGCTGGCCCTTGACCTGCCCGTCGAGCCAGGCGCGCGAGACGAGGCGCGTGAGGTTGCGATAGCCCTCCAGCGTCTGGCACAGCAGCGTGAAGTGCGAGGGGCCCTGCGGGTCGGCCGCCTCGCGCAGGCGCAGGTCCACGCCGATGATCGGCTGCACGCCTCGGGCCAGCGCCGCGCGGTAGAACTTGACCATCGCGAACAGGTTGTACTGGTCCGAGATCGCCACGGCAGGCATCCCCGCGGCGGCCACCGCCTCGACGAGCTCGTCGACGCGCACGACGCTGTCGACGAGCGAGAACTCAGTGTGCAGTCGGAGGTGTACGAAGCTCGGCGTCATACGGCAGGAGCGATCTTACCGGAGCGAAGCTCCGCCGATGCACCGGCGAAGGGCCGAGCCGCGCGAGCGCCGCGAGGTGCGCGGCGGTCGGGTAACCCTGGTGCCGGGCGAGGCCGAATCCGGGGTATTGCCGGTCGAGTTCGGCCATGTGCGCATCGCGCCAGCACTTCGCCAGGATCGAGGCGGCGCTGATCGCCGGCACGAGATCATCGCCGCCCACGAGCGTCTCGATGCGGCAATCCCCAAACAGATCAGCAAGCTGCGGGGCTTTGTTGCCATCGATGATGATGCGCCGCGGGCGCACCGGGAGCGCGGCCAGCGCGCGCCGCATGGCCAGCAGCGTGGCCTGCAGGATGTTCAGCGCGTCGATCTCCTCGACGCTGGCGAGGCCAAGCGCGAAGGCGGTGGCGCGGGCGCGGATGCGGGCATCGAGCTGCACGCGGCGCCGCGGGCCCAGCTTCTTCGAGTCGCGCAGGCCCTCGATCGGCCGCAACGGATCGAGCAGCACGGCGGCCGCGACCACCGGCCCCGCCAACGGGCCGCGCCCCGCCTCGTCCACGCCGGCCAGCAGTTCGTGGGTCATGGCCGATCGCCGGCCAGCTCCAGCACGGCGTCTGCGGCGCGCACCGCGCCGTCCTGCCGCAGCTGCGCGTGGATGGCACGGAACCGAGCCTCGAGCACGCGGCGCCGCCCCGCGTCGACGAGCTGCGCCTGCAGGGCGCCGGCGAGGTTCGCGCCGGTCACGGCCTCCTGGAAGAACTCGGGCACCAGCGCCTCGCCGGCCAGCAGGTTCGGCAGCGCGAAATGCCTGAGCCGCACCATCCGCAGCGCGCGCAGCAGGAACGCGGTCATCCCGCTCAGCCGGTAGGCGACCACCATCGGGCAACGGCACAGCAGCGCCTCGAGGCTGGCGGTGCCGGATGCGACCAGCGCCGCATCCGCGGCCTGCAACGCGGCCCGCGCCTGGCCGTCGAGCAGCCGGATGCGGCCCTCGCCGCCCGCCGCGCACTGCTGCTCGAACAGCGCGCGGATGTCCGGCGATGCCATCGGCGCGACGAACACGACCCCGGGCATCGCCGTGGCCAGCGCCTGGGCCGCGGCGATGAAATCAGGGCCGAGCCGCGCGACCTCGCCGCGCCGGCTGCCGGGCAGCAGGGCCACCACGGTGTCGCGCTCACCGAGGGCCAGCTCGCGGCGAACGGCTCCACGATCGAAGTCCATCGCGATCTGGTCGGCCAGCGGATGGCCGACGAAGCGCGCCGGCACCGCATGCTGCGCGTAGAAAGGCGGTTCGAACGGCAGCAGGCACAGCACCAGGTCGCAGGCCCGGCCGATGCCCCGTACGCGCCCGGTGCGCCACGCCCACACCTGCGGGCTCACGTATTGCACGGTGCGCAGCCCCGCCGCGTGCAGGCGCGCGGCCAGGCCGAGGTTGAACTCCGGCGCATCGATGCCGATGAACACGTCGGGCCGCCAGGCGATGAACTCCTGGCGCAGGCGCCGGCGCAGGCGCAGCAGACGCGGCAGGTGCGCGAGCACTTCGACCAGGCCCATGACGGCCAGCTCGTGCGCATCGGCGAGCGGCTCGCAGCCGGCCGCGCGCATCAGCGGCCCGCACACGCCGCGGATCTCGACATCGGGTGAACGCTCGCGCAGCGCGGTGATCAGGGCAGCGCCGAGCTGGTCGCCGGAGGTCTCCCCGGCCACCACCCCGATGCGCAGTGCGTGCGCAGTCACGGCATCCGGGATCCGGGTGTAGCCACGTTTCAACGGACCAGGCTGCGCGAGGAGGCGCCGATGAAATCCACGAGCGGCTGCACCACGGCATGCTGCTTCGCCACGGCCGTCAATTCGGCCAGCGCCTCGGCCAGCGGCAGGTCGCGGCGATAGAGCGTGCGGTAGGCGTCGCGCAGCACGCGGATCTGCTCCTCGCTGAAGCCGCGGCGCTTCAGGCCTTCGCTGTTGATCGAGTGCGGCCGGGCCGGCTGCCCGACCGCCATCACGAACGGCGGCACGTCGCGCGTCACCGCGGCGTTGTTGCCGAGGAAGGCGTGCGCGCCGACCTTGCAGAACTGGTGCACGCCCGAGTAGCCGCCCATGATCACCCAGTCGCCCAGGTGCACGTGGCCGCCGAGCGCCGCGCAGTTGGCCATGACGACGTGGCTGCCGACCTGGCAGTCGTGCGCCACGTGCGCGCAGGCCATCATCAGGTTGTCGCTGCCGATGCGCGTCACGCCCCCGCCCTGCGCCGTGCCGCGGTTCACGGTGCAGGACTCGCGGAACACGTTGCGGTCGCCGATCTCGAGGCGCGTCGGCTCGCCCTTGTACTTGAGATCCTGCGGCGCATCGCCGATCGAGGCGAACTGGAACACCTTGTTGTCGGCGCCAATCGTGGTGTTGCCGACAATGACCGCATGTGGGCCGATTGAACTGCGCGCGCCGATGCGCACCCCCGGGCCGATGACCGCGAACGGGCCGACCTCGACATCGCTCGCGAGCTCGGCCTGCGGCGAGACCACCGCGCGCGCGTCGATCACGGACCGGTTCCCGCGCCCTTGCCCGGGCTGGTGGCGATGCCCGGCGCGAGCAGCAGCTCGGCGGAAGCCGCCTCGGCCTCGCCGACATGCGCGACCGCGCTCAGCTGCCAGATGCCGCGCAGCGTGCGATCGAGCGTGGCCTCGAGCACGAGCTGGTCGCCCGGCTCCACGGGCCGGCGGAAGCGCGCCTTGTTGATGCCGGCGAAATAGAACACCGATTTTTCGTCGGGATACACGCCGGCAGTGACGAAGGCGAGTATGCCGGCGGCCTGCGCGAGCGCCTCGATGATGATGACGCCCGGCATCACCGGCCGATGCGGGAAGTGGCCCATGAAGTACGGCTCGTTGATCGTGACGTTCTTCAGCGCGCGCACGCGCTGGCCGGGCACGCACTCGAGCACGCGGTCGACCAGCAGGAACGGGTAGCGGTGCGGGAGCCGCCGCAGCACTTCGTGGATGTCGAGCTTCAGCGGTTCATTCATCGTCATGGGTCCTGGTATCGGTACTGTGTGCGCCGCGTTCGAGCCGCGTGACCCGCCCGGCCAGCGCATCGAGCCGCTTGAAGCGCCCCACCAGGCGCCGCCACAGCCCGGCGGGCGCCGCGGGGATGCCGCCGGAGTAAACCCCCGGCGTGCTGATCGAATGCGACACCATCGACATGCCGGTCACGACGACATCATCGCAGATGTCCAGGTGGCCGACGATACCCACCGCGCCGGCGATCATGCAGCGCCTGCCGATGCGGGTGCTGCCCGAGATGCCGGTGCAGGCGGCGATGACGGTGTGCTCGCCGATCTGCACGTTGTGGGCCACCTGGATCTGGTTGTCGAGCTTCACGCCGGCGCCGATGATGGTGTCTTCGATCGCGCCGCGGTCGATGGTCGTGTTCGCGCCGATCTCGGCATCGGCCCCGATGCGCACGCGCCCGAGCTGCGGCACCTTGGTCCAGCCGGCGCCGTCGCGCGCGAAGCCGAAGCCGTCGGAGCCGACCACGGCGCCGGACTGCAGGCGCACGCGGGCGCCGAGTTCGGTGCCCGCTTCGAGCGTCACGCGTGCATGCAGCCGGCAGTCATCGCCGACCCGCACATCGGCGCCGAGCACGCAGCCCGCGCCGATGCGCACCCGCTCGCCGATCGTGCAGCGCGGCCCGATGACCGCACCGGCGCCGATGCTGGCGCTGGGCGCGACGCGCGCGCTCGCATCGATGTGCGCGCCGGGAGCGGCGCCCGCGACCGCCGGCGGCTCGGGGTGCAGCAACGCGGCGATGCGCGCATACGTGGCATAGGGATTGGAGTGCACCAGCGCCGCCGTCGCCTGCGGACACAGCGACGCGCTCGCCGCATCGAGCACGACCGCGGCGGCGCGCGTGCGCTCGAGCTGGCCGCGGTAATGCGGGTTGGCGAGGAACGAGAGCTCGCCGGACCCCGCCCCGGACAGGGTGCCCACCCGAAGGATCGGCACCGTTGGGTCGCCGCGCAGCTCGCAACCGAAACGCACCGCCAGCTCGCCCAGCGTCAGGCCCATTGGACCTCCTCCGCTCGCGCCGGGAGCGCCCCGCGGCTTACTTGCTGGCGGGCGCGGCCGGCGCAGGCGCCGCGGGCTTCGGCGCCGCCGCGGCGGCGCGCGCCTGCAGGCCCGCCAGCACCGCGGCGGTGATGTCGAGCGCGTCGCTCGCGTACACGCTGTCGGTCAGGATCAGGTCATAGTGCTGCGACAGCGCGTAGCTGCGGATCTCCGCGACCACGGAATTCTGCAGGCGCGAGAGCTCCTCGTTCTGGCGCGTGTTCGCGTCTTCCTGGAAATCGTTGAGCTTCTGCGAGTAGTCGCGGTTGCCGTCGCGCAGCTCCTTCTCCATCTTGGTGCGCTGCTCGGCGCTCATCGTCGCCGCATCCTTCTCGTACTTGTCCTGCTTGGCCTTCAGCGCGGCCTGCTGCGCGGCGAGTTCGCGCTGCTTGGGAGCGAATTCGGCCCGCAGCGCATCCTGCACGGCCTTGGCCTGCGGCGATTCCTGCAACAGCCGCCCGGCGTTGACGACGCCGATCTTGATGTCGGCCTGGGCCGGCGCGATGGTGGCCGCGGCAACCGCCAACAGCCCTGCAACGGAGATGATCCAAGAACGCTTCACTGCTAGTGCTCCCTGTTTTAGTAAGATCCGCCCACCGTGAACTGGAAGTTCTCGGTCCGGTCCGAGAAGCGCGGGTCGAACACCGCGGCGCCGTCGGGACTGGTGACGAACTTGTTCAACGGTATACCGTAACTGAAGCGGAAGATGCCGAGCGATGGCGCGAGCCACTGCACGGCAACGCCCGCCGACCGCTTCATCTGATCATACGCGAATTTGTACTCGACCGGGGTCAGGCCGTCGCGGCCGTAGTACTTGACCTTGTCGGTCGAGAACACGTTGCCGTAGTCGAAGAACAGCGTGGCCCGCGCGCTGGTCTGCCATTTCGCCGGCAGCGGCAGGATCAGCTCGGCGCGCGCCGTGGCCAGCAGGTTGCCGCCGTAAGGGTTGCCATTGCTGTCGACCGGCCCGAGCGAGCTTTCGGTGAAGCCCCGCACCGTGTCGGGTCCGCCGCCGAAGAAGCGCTTGTACGGCGGGAGCGCGGTGGTCGAGCCCAGGCCATTGCCGTAGGCGACGTTCGCGCCGATCGACAACGTGGTGTGCAACAGGAACGGGATGTACTTGATGCCGTCGTAGCTGGCCACGTAGTAGCGGGTCTTGCCGCCCGGCACGAAGCTGAAGCCGAGCGTGTGGCGCTGGCCGCGGTCGGCGAACAGGCCGCGGTTGCGCGAGTCGTAGAGCCAGCCGACGTTGGCCTCGAATGTGTTGTAGCGGCTGCCGAACAGCGAGGTCGAGCTGGTGATCGTCGTGCCGTCACCGAGCGTCAGGTTGGTCAGCACGACGCGCGAGTACGGGTCGCCGTTGACCTTCACCCAGTCGACCGCCTGCTGCGCGCTGCTGCCCTGGTAGGTCAGCAGGTCGATGCGCTGCAGGGAGACGCCGGCGCTGAGCCGCTGGAACTCGGTGACCGGATAGCCGTAGCTCAGGCCGAGGGCCAGGTTCTGCGACTTGAAGTTCGACGAGGTCGACACGAACTGCGTGGAGTTGCGGTAGCTCAGCGAGACGGTGCGCGAGAGCTGGTCGATGTTCACGTACGGATTCGTGTACGCGAAGCTGTAGAGCTTGTTGTACAGGCCCGAGTCGAGCTGCACGCCGACCTGGTTGCCCGTGCCCATGAAGTCGCTGTCCTGGAAGCTGCCGTTGAGCATGAACTTCTGCGCGGCGGAATAGCCGACGCCGCCGCTGATCGTGGCCGACGGGCGCTCCTTCACGTCGAACACCACGTCGACCTGGTCGGGCGAGCCCGGCACGGGGTTGGTCTCGAATTCCGCCTTCTCGACGAAGGGCTGCTGCTCGAGCCGCTGCTTGGAGCGCTCGAGCGCGATGTTCGACAGCAGCGAGCCCTCGAGCTGGCGCAGCTCGCGCCGCAGCGTCTCGTCATTGCTCCGGGTCGTGCCCTTGAACGAGATCTCGTGCACGTACACGCGGTTGCCGGGATCGACGAACAGCGACAGCGCCACCTCGCGCTTGGCCTCGTCGAGCGTCGGCACCGGCTCGACCTTGGCGAAATAGAACCCTTCGGCGCCGAGCCGGTTCTTGATCAGCTCCTGCGTCGAGGAAATGACCTTCTGCGAATAGGTCTGGCCCGGCTTGACCAGCACGAGCCGCTGCAGCTGCGCCTCGGGCACGACCAGGTTGCCGGCCAGCTTGACGCTGGAGATCTTGTACACCACGCCCTCGGTGATGTTCGCCGTGATGAACACGTCGTTCTTGTCGGGCGAGATCGCGACCTGCACCGAATCGATGCGCGCGTTGGCGTAGCCGCGATCCTGGTAGTAGGTCTGGATCTTCTCCAGGTCGCCCTGGAGC
>DATKLZ010000003.1:0-15679 GCA_035542135.1 Steroidobacteraceae bacterium
GGGATTTCAAGTCTTCACCAGATCGAGAAAACAGGCAGACGAGAAAACGCGCATGTGGCCAGAGGTGGGAGGCCCATTTTCAAAAACGCCGTGAATCCGTCCATGGAGGCTCCGGCCGCGCCATCCATGGCGCGGACGGTCCCGGCGAGGGCCAGGCAATGCAACCGTGCCGCCTCCACCTCATCGTGGGCGCTCATGGCGCCGCTTCCGTCAGGTTGCGGTGCCAAAGTGGCGGAGCGCGCCTTTGCGCGCGACCCGGAGTGCAAGCGCTCGCGAGCGCTGGAAGTGCGCGCGCGCATGAGCACGGCAGGGGCCGTTGGGTCGCCTGCAACCCGCGTTCAAAACCGTGCGCGCCATGGACGGCGCGCCCGGAGCCTCCATGGATGGATTCACGGCGTTTTTGAACGCGGGTTGCAGGCGACACAGCGGCCTTGCTGTGACCCGGCGCGCGCGCGCTTCACCGCATTGGTGAACGCTTGAAATCCCAGGAGCTGAACTTCGAAGGAGTGGAACGCCGCCCGCTCGGCCACTTCACCGAGAAGGCCTACCTCGACTATTCGATGTACGTGATCCTCGACCGCGCGCTGCCGGCACTCGGCGACGGGTTGAAGCCGGTGCAGCGGCGCATCGTCTATGCGATGAGCGAGCTCGGCCTGTCGGCCGCCTCGAAGCACAAGAAGTCGGCGCGCACGGTCGGCGACGTGATCGGCAAGTTCCATCCGCATGGCGACTCCGCCTGCTACGAAGCCATGGTGCACATGGCGCAGGACTTCTCCTACCGCTATCCGCTCATCGACGGGCAGGGCAACTGGGGCTCGGCGGACGATCCGAAGTCCTTCGCGGCAATGCGTTACACCGAGTCGCGCCTGACGCGCTACGCCGACCTGCTGCTCGACGAGCTGGCCGATGGCACGGTCGACTGGGGGCCGAATTTCGACGGCACGATGGAGGAGCCGCTGCTGCTGCCGGCGCGGCTGCCGAACCTGCTGCTCAACGGCGCCTCCGGCATCGCGGTCGGCATGGCAACCGACATCCCGCCGCACAACCTGCGCGAGATCGCCGCGGCCTGCGTGCACCTGCTCGATGACCCGGAGGCGACGACGCGCGCGCTGCTCAAGCACGTCAAGGGCCCCGACCTGCCGACCGGCGCGGAGATCATCTCCGGCCGCGACGAGCTGGTGGAGTTCTACGACAAGGGCAGTGGCAGCTACCGCGCGCGGGCCGTGTGGGAGCAGGAGAAGGAGACCGGCCACATCGTCATCACGCAGCTGCCGTACCAGGTGTCGGGCAGCCGCGTGCAGGAACAGATCGCGCAGCAGATGCGCGAGAAGAAACTGCCGATGGTCGAGGACATCCGCGACGAATCGGACCACGAGAACGCCACGCGGCTGGTGATCGAGCCGCGCTCGAACCGCGTCGATGTCGAGCAGCTGATGGCGCACCTGTTCGCGACCACCGACCTCGAGCGCAGCTACCGCGTCAACCTCAACGTCATCGCGCTCGACGGGCGGCCGCGCGTCATGGGGCTGAAGGCGCTGCTGACCGAGTGGCTCGAATTCCGCCGCCGCACGGTGCGGCGCCGGCTCGAGTTCCGGCTCGACAAGGTCTCGCGGCGGCTGCACATCCTCGACGGCATGCTGATCGCGTACCTGAACCTCGACGAGGTGATCCGCATCATCCGCCGCGAGGAAGAGCCGAAGCCGGTGCTGGTGAAGCGATTCAAGCTCTCGGACGAGCAGGCCGAGGCGATCCTCGAGACGAAGTTGCGCCACCTCGCCAGGCTCGAGGAGATGAAGATCCGCGACGAGCAGCAGCGCCTGTCGGAGGAGCGCAAGGAGATCGAGGCGCTGCTCGCGAGCAAGGCGAAGCTGACCAAGCTGATCCGCGCGGAGATCGTTGCCGACGCCGCCGAGTACGGCGACGAGCGGCGCACGCGCATCGTCGAGCGCGCCGCCGCGCAGGCGATCGAGGCGACCGACCTGGTCGCCAACGAGCCGGTGACGATCGTGCTGTCGACCGGCGGGTGGGTGCGGGCGGCCAAGGGGCACGACATCGATCCGCGCGCGCTGGCCTACAAGACCGGCGACGCGTTCCAGGCCGCGGCGCGCGGGCGCAGCACGCAGGCTGCGCTGTTCATCGACAGCACCGGACGCGCCTACAGCCTGCCGGCGCACAGCCTGCCGTCGGCGCGCGGCGCCGGCGAGCCGCTCTCGGGGCGGCTCGACCCGCCGGACGGCGCGCGTTTCGCCGGCGTGTTGATCGGCGAGCCGACCGACCTGTGGCTGCTGGCGACCGATGCGGGCTTCGGCTTCACGGTGCGCCTCGCGGAGCTGCAGTCGCGCAACCGCGCCGGCAAGGGCGTCATCAACGTGAGTGCCGGGGCGACGGTATTGCCGCCGGTGCCCGTGCCGGCCGGCGATGCGCTGGTGGCCGCCGTCAACAGCGAAGGACGATTGCTGGTGTTCCCGGCGAGCGAGGTGCCGGAGCTGCCGCGCGGCAAGGGCAACAAGCTGTTCGGCATCCCGGGCAAGAAGGCCGAGTCACGCGAGGAGCTGATGATCGCCGTGGCCGTGCCGGGGCCGGGCCAGTCATTGCGCGTGCATTCGGGCGAGCGGCAGATGACGCTCAGCGCGACCGACCTGCGCCACTACCTCGGCCAGCGCGCGCAGCGTGGCGCGGTGCTGCCGCGTGGCTGGCGCACGGTCGAGCGCATCGAAGCCATCGACCCGGGCTGAACGGAAACGGGGCGGAACCCGAGCCGCCATCGGCCGGATTCCGCCCCGTGGTCTGGCGAATGATGCTGTCGGTGTCTACTTCGCAGCAGGCGCCGGCGCTGCCTTCGGCAGTGTCATCTTGATCGCCGCGGCGGCCGCTTCGGCCTTGGCCTTCACGTCGTTCGCGGTGCTGACGGCTTCCTCGATGTTGCCCGCGGCGAAAGCGGCCTGCGCCTTGCTCCACAGCGAGCCGGCATCGGCGATGCTGGCCTTGGCCGCGGCGACGTCGACGCCCGCCGGCGCATGCTTGAGCTTGGCCAGCGCGTTCACCTTGTTCGTCACCGAGGTCACGAGCCCCGGGAGCGAAGCGGCCAGCGCCGGCCACTGCGCGTTCAGCGCCTTGACCACTTCGTCCTTCTTGAGCATCGCGGCGCCGAGCAGGCCCTGCGCGTCGGTCAGCACGCCCGGAGCAGCGCTCAGCACGGCGGCGTAGTCCTTGTTGTCAAACGAGGTCTTCAGGTCGGCCAGCTTCTTCTGCACGGCGGCGAGCTGATCGGGGATGTACTTGCCCGCATCCGGAGCGGCGGCGTTCACGGCGCTCTCCACGCCCGCGATGGCCTTCTGCGCCGGTTCCATCTGGTTGGCGCAGGCGCCGAGCAGCAGCGCGGCGGCAACGGCCAGAAATCCAAGGGTCTTCCTGTTTCGCATCATCATGGCAATCTCGCTCCTGGTTTTGTTTGTTCGGCAGGTCGAAATCCGGCGTCGCCGCGGCCTGTCTGGCGCGCATGTTATCGCTTCGCCGCGGCGGGCGCAGGGCTATTCGCCGGCCCGATGGCAGGCCACGAGGCTCGCGCCGACCGCGCGCATCGCGGGCGCCTCCGCGGTGCAGCGCGCCACGGCCAGCGGACAGCGGTCGCGGTAGGCACAGCCGCCGGCGATCGGAGGCGGCGCGCCGGGTGCGGCTGCGGGTGCGGCGGCCGGCGGCGGAGCGGACGGGCGCCGCGCCGGATCGGGAACCGGATTGGCGGCGAGCAGCGCGCGCGTATACGGATGTTGCGGCGCGCCGAACAGGGCCTCGCGTGGCGCCTGTTCGACGATGCGGCCGCGAAACAGCACCAGCACCCGGTCGCACAGGAACCGCACCGCGGGCAGGTCGTGCGCGATGAACAGCAGCGCCAGGCCCAGTTCGGCGCGCATGTCGTGCAGCAGGTTGACGATCTGCGAACGGATCGACACATCGAGCGACGCCACCGGTTCGTCGCACAGCAGCAGCCGCGGGCCCAGGATCAGCGCGCGCGCCAGGCCCACGCGTTGCGCCTGGCCGCCCGAGAGCTGGTGCGGATGGCGGGCCAGCAGCTCGGTCCCCAACCCGACGCGCGCGAGCATGGCCTGCGCCTGCTGCGCATGCTGCGTGCGCAGCGCGGCGCGGAATTCCAGCAACGGCTCGGTGACGAGCTGCTGCACGGTCATGTGCGGATCGAGCGCGCCGATCGGATCCTGGAAGACGATCTGCATGCGTTCGCGCACCGCGCGCAGCGCCGCGCCCCGCAGCGCCAGCAGTTCCTGCCCTTCGAAGCGCACGCTGCCGGTCGCCGGCACCAGCCGCAGCAGCGCGCGCGCGATGCTCGACTTGCCGCTGCCCGATTCGCCGACCAGGCCGACGCTCTCGCCCGCACCGATGTCGAAGCCGACGCCCGCGACGGCGTCGGTGGGCGCGCCGGCCACGGCGCGCTGGCCGCGGTAGCGCACGCGCAGCTCGCGCACTTCGAGCAGTGGGGGCCGCGGGCCGGTCATGGCGGGCTCCAGGCCGCGTCCACCTGCGTGGCCGTGCCGGTGAAATGGCAGGCAAGCGCGCGCGCGCCGGCCACCGCGCGCAACGCGGGCACGGTGCCGCATCGCTCGTGCGCCAGCGGGCAACGCGGCGCGAACGCGCAGCCCGCGGGCAGCCCGGCGAGATCCGGCGGCTGGCCCGGGATCGACGGCAGGCGCGCGGGTGGCGGCACGTCCAGGCGCGGCAGCGAGCGCAGCAGTCCCGCCGTGTACGGATGGAGCGGGGCGGCGTACAGCGCCGCGGCGGGCGCCAGCTCGATCAGGCGTCCGGCATACATCACGGCGATGCGGTCGGCCATCGAGGCCAGTGCGCCCAGGTCATGCGTCACGAACACCGAGGCCACGCCGGAACGCTCGCGCAGGCCGCGCAACAGCTCCAGCACCTGCGCCTGCACGGTGACGTCGAGCGCCGTGGTCGGTTCATCCAGCAGCAGGATCTCCGGATCGCACATCAACGCCATCGCGATCAGCACGCGCTGGCGCATGCCGCCCGACAGCTCATGCGGATAGCTGCGCAGGCGTTCGGCCGGTGCGTCGATCTGCACCGTGGCCAGCAGTGCGGCGGCGCGTGCGCGCGCCGCGCGGCGGCCGAGCCCGAGGTGCCGCCGCGCTCCCTCGGTCAGCTGCGTGCCGATCGTCAGGAACGGGTTCAGCGCGCCCAGCGGATCCTGGAACACGATCGCGATGCGCCGTCCGCGGATCGCCTCGAGGCGCGCGCGCGGGGCCGCCACCAGCTCCTCGCCGCGGTAGCGGATGCTGCCGCTGAGCCGCGCGCCCGGGGGCGAGAGCCCGAGCAGCGCCAGCAGCAACTGCGTCTTGCCGGAGCCGGACTCGCCGACGACGCCCAGGCACTCGCGCTCGCGCAGCTCGAGGTCGACGCCATCGACCGGGCGCAGCTCGCGTCCGTCGCGTCCGAAGCGGACGCCGAGCGAGCGCAGCTGCAGGAGCGGCTCGCGCGCTTCAGTCATGGCGGCCCTGCTCATGGCGCGGATCGAGCGCGTCGCGCAGCGCATCGCCCAGCCGGTTGAGGCACAGGATGATCGCCGCCAGGAAGGTCGCCGGGATGACCAGCAGGTAGGGATTGGCCTGCATCTCGTTGGCGCCTTCGGCGACCAGCGAACCGAGCGAGGCGAGCGGCGCATGCACGCCGAGGCCGAGGAAGCTCAGCAACGCCTCGAACAGGATGATGCCCGGGATCGCCAGCGTCGCGTACACCGCCACCAGGCCGCCGAGGTTCGGCAGCACGTGGCGCCAGATCATCGCGCCGGTGCGCACGCCGAGCGCGCGTGCCGCGTCGATGTACTCGTGCTCGCGTATCGACAGCGTCTGGCCGCGCACGATGCGCGCGATGTCGAGCCACGAGACCGCGCCGATCGCGATGAACACCATCAGGAAATGGCGGCCGAACAGCACTTCGAGCACGATGACGAAGGGGATGAACGGCACGGTGTAGAGCACGTCGACGATGCGCATCAGCGTCCCGTCGACGCGGCCGCCGACGAAGCCCGCCACGGCGCCCCACGCGGCGCCGATGACGACGCTGATCAGGCTGGCGGCGATGCCGACCAGCAGCGAGATGCGGCATCCCCACATCACGCGCACCAGCAGGTCGCGCCCGAGGCTGTCGGTGCCGAACAGGTGGCCGCCGCGCAGCGCCGGCGCGCGGAAGATCTCGGTCCAGGACGGCGTCGCGAAGTCGAACGGCGACAGCATCGGCACCAGCACCGCGGCGGCGGCGATCAGCGCCAGCAGCGCGGCCGCGGCCACCGCGCCCGGCCGCGCTCGCAGCCGGCGGGCGCACCGGCGCCACGGACCGTCGGCCGGTCCCGCCGTGGCGCCGCTCATGCGCGGGCCCTCACGCGCGGATCGAGCCAGGCGTAGCACAGGTCGACCAGCAGGTTCAGGCCGATGATCAGCGCGCCGTACAGCACGGTGATGCCGGTGACGACGGTGTAGTCGCGGTTCAGTGCGCCGGTGACGAACAGATGCCCGATGCCGGGCAGGCCGAACACCTGTTCGACGACGATCGAGCCGGTCAGCACGCCGGCGAGCGCGGGCCCGAGGAACGACACCAGCGGCATCAGCGTCGGGCGCAGCGCGTGGCGCAACACGACCAGCCGTGGCGGCAGTCCCTTGGCGCGCGCGCCGCGGATGTAGGGTTGGGCGAGCGCATCGATCGCCGCCGAGCGCACGATGCGCGCGATGTAGGCCGTGTAGGGCAACGCGAGCGCGACCGCGGGCAGCAACACGTGGCGCCACGAGCCCGCCACCCAATCCCCGGCGGGCAGCCAGTGCAGCCGCATCGCGAACACCAGGATCAGGAGCGGAGCGGTCACGAACACCGGCAGCGAGATGCCGAGCATCGCCACGCCCATCGGCAGCCGGTCGCGCCAGCTGCCGGGCCGGGTGGCGGCGATGAAGCCGGCCGTGCAGCCGAGCGCCAGGGCCAGCAGCATCGCGACGGCGCCGATCGTGGCGTCGACCGGCAGGCCCTGCGCGATCAGTTCGTTGACCGAGGTGTTGCGGTACTGGAACGAGGGTCCGAAATCGCCGCGCGCGAGCTCGCCGAGGTAGCGCGCGTACTGCCGCCACACCGGCTCGTCGAGGTGATAGCGCGCCTCGATGGCGTGCTGGATCTGGGGCACCAGCACCTTGTCGGAATCGAACGGGCCGCCGGGCGTCAGGTGCAGCAGCATGAAGGCGAGCGTCGCGATCACCAGCAGCGTCGGAACCGCGATCAGCAGGCGGCGCAACAGGAAGCGCAGCACGCTAGTGATCCTGGTGTTCGAGCAGGTACATGTACTGCGACAGGTTGCGGTCCTGGATGTTGCTGGTCCAGCCGCGCACCCAGGAGCGGATCAGGTGGCGCGTGGCGTAATAATAGAGCGGGATGCAGGCGACATCCTCGTCCAGGATCGCCTCCGCCTGCGACAGTTCCCCGAGCCGCCGCGCCGCATCGGCCTCGTGGCCGGCCGCGAGCAGCAGCGCATCGAACCGCGGGTTCGAGTAGCCGCCGTCGTTGTAGCCGAAGCCGGTCTGGAACAGCTGCAGGAAGGTCAGCGGATCGGGGTAGTCGCCGATCCAGGCGTAGTGGAACAGCGCCAGCTGCTTGAGGTGCCGCTCGTTGAGCTGCACGCGGAATTCCTGGTTGTAGGGTTCGACTTCCGCGCCCAGGTTGGCGCGCCACATCGCGGCGACCGCCTCGTAGGTGCGGCGGTTGTCGGAGTCCGTGGGATAGTGCATCTCGACCCGCAGCGGGTGCGCGGCCGAATAGCCCGCTTGTGCGTAGTACTGCCGCGCGAGCGCGTGGCGCTCGGCCTCCGGCAGGCCCGCCCATGCCGGCACCGGCGCGCGATAGCCGGGGAGCGGCGGCGTCGGCGTGTACGCGGGCTGGTACAGGCCCTGGCGCACGTAGCGCACCAGCGTCTCGCGGTCGACGGCGAGCGTGAGCGCCAGGCGCAACGCGCGGTTGCCGGCGAACGGCGGGCGCGTGAAGTTCAGGCCGATCACGAAATTGCCGAGGTAGGGCGCGCTGACGACCTGGTCGCCGAGGCGCGAGCGCAGCCATGCGGTCTGCTCGGCGGAGAACGAATCGGTGAAGGCGAGCTCGCCGGAGAAGAACCGCTCGGTCTGCGCGGCGCGGTCGAGCTGCACGTACTCGACCCGCTCGAGCCGCACGTGCGCCGCGTCCCAGTACAACGGATTCTTCACCAGCGTGACACGGCCGCCGATGACATGCTCCTGCAGGCGGAACGCGCCGTTGCTGACCAGGTATCCGGGGCGCACCCAGTCCTCGCCGTGCGCGCGGTACGCCGGTTCGTACTGCGGGAAGGCGTAGGACTTCGTCAGCAGGCTCAGCAGGAACGGCGTCGGCGCGTTCAGTTCGATGCGCACCGTGCGTTCATCGGGCGCGCTGATGCCGAGGGCCGTGACGGGGAGCCTGCCCTCGGCGATCGCCAGCGCATTGCGCACCGGCGAGAGTGCCTCGGCATAGTCGGAGGCCGTGCGCGGATCGACCGTGCGCCGCCACGCGTAGACGAAGTCGCCGGCGCGGATGGGCTCGCCGTTCGACCAGCGCGCCGCGCGCAGGTGGAAGGTCCAGGTGCGCCCATCGGCGCTGGTTTCCCAGCGCTCGGCCACGCCGGGCTGGGCCTCGCCATCCTGCCCGAGCCGCGTCAGGCCTTCGAACAGGTCATCGAGTACGTGCGCCGCCGGCACGTCCGTCGACAGCGAAGGATCGATGCTGCGCATGCCGCCCGCGTCGACGGCGCGGCGCAGCACCTGCGAGGCGGCGAGGCGCGACGGATCAGCCGCGCTCGCGCCGGCATGCAGGGCGGCGACCTCTCCGCCGCTGCAGCCGCCGAGCGCGATCAGTGCACCAGAGGCCAGCAGGGCCACCGCCTGGCACCCGCGCAGGCCGCTCACGACTTGAGCACGACCTCTTCCGGAGCGTGCACCAGGTAGCCCTGGATGTACTGCACGCCGAGCTGCCACACGACCGCCATGGTGTTCGCATCCTCGATGCGCTCGGCCACCGTCTGGATCGAGCGCTTGCCCGCGGCCTCGACGATCGCGCGCACGCGCTGCTGCAGGTCGGGGTTCGCCGCCAGGCCCTGCATCAGCGAGCCGTCGATCTTCAGGAAATCGGCCGCCAGCGCATTGAGCATGCCGTGCGAGTCGCGGCCGGCGCCGAAATGTTCGATCGCCAGCCTGATCTGCCGCTTGTGCAGTTCGGCCAGCAGCGACTGCGACTGCTGCAGGTACCGCTCCGCCACGGCCTCGGTGACCTGCACGCACAGCCGTTGCGGTTCGGCGCCGATCGCCTTCGCCTCGCGCTCGAGCCAGTCGGCCAGCGTCGCATCGAGCACGCTGTCGCGCGAGAGGCGCACGAACATCTGGTCGGGCTTGCGCTTGGCGATGACCTCGAGCGCGGCGCGCAGCACCCAGCGGTCGATGTTGCGCATCAGGTCGTTGCGCTCGGCGGCCGGCAGGAACTCGGAGGGCAGCACTTCGCGCGCCTGCGTGTCGAGCATGCGCACCGCCACGTCGAAGATCTTCTGCGCGCCGCCGCCCAGGCTGGCGATCGGCTGCTGCACGAGGTGGAAGCGGTTCTCGGCCAGCGCCGCCTTGATGTGCTTGACCCACACCTGGTCGTAGGCCAGCACGCGCGTGTCCGCATCGACGCGCTCGTTGACGATCACCTGGTTGCCGCCGCGGTCGGTGCACTTCTGCAGCGCCGCCTGCGCCACGGTGATGCCCTCGTCGAGGCCGAGGTCGGCGCTGGTCAGCGCCGCGAGCCCGGCCGAGCAGGTGATCCGCGTGCTGTGCTCGCCCATCGTGAACGTGTGCTTGGCGATGCGCTCGACCAGGCTCTCGCTCCAGGCCTCGGCGTCGCGCGTGTTGCCGCGCTCGAGCAGCAGCAGGAGCCCCGCGGCGCCGAAATGGCCCGCGATGTCGTTGGGCCCGAGCATGGCGCGCGCCTGCGCGGCGAACTGCGCGATCAGCTCCTCGGTGGCATTGGCGCCCAGCTGCTTGGCGACCTCGGTGAACTTGTCCGGGCGAATCAGCGCCAGGCAGCGCACGCCACCGGAGGGGGGCTTGGCCAGCCGCTCGGTGCACAGCCGCAGCAGGTGCTGGCGCAGCCATAGTCCGCTGGTCGGATCGCGCAGCACCGCATCGGCCAGCTCGGTGGCCAGCGCGCGCTCGTCGCGCTTGGTGGCCGGCACGATCAGCTGCACGCAGGGCTCGCCGTCGAATTCGCCGCCGGCCAGCACCAGCTCGAGCGCGACGGCCGAGCCGTCGGCCAGCAGCGCGCCGGCCTTGAGCAGGTGATCGCTCCAGCGGCCCTGCGCGCAGGCCGCGAGCGCGCCCTTCAGCGGCGCCTGCGTCTCGCCGTCGAACAGGTCCATGACCGGCTGGCCCACCAGCGCGCTGGCATCGGCGTAGCCGAACAGTTCGAGCCAGGAGCCGTTGACCTGCACGACGATGCCTTCCTGCACCTGCGCGATCGCGTCGTTCGAGCGGTGCAGCACGGTCTCGAGCTGGCGGCGGTAATCCTGCGCGGTGCGCAGCGTGTTGGTCAGCGTGCGCTCCATGCGGTAGGCGCGCAGCTCGCGATGGAAGACCGCCTGCACGTGCTCGGGGCTCGCGATCGATACCGTGTCGCGCGCGCCGCGCGCCATGTCCTGCCCGGTGACACCGCCGTCGTGGTGTTCGCGGACCACGATCAGCGGCACGCCCGGGGCCATCTGGTCGCGCACCGCCGCGAGCGCGGAGAGCTGCTCGGGCGAGGGCGCAAACACCACGACCAGTTCGGGGTTGAGCTGCTCGAGCGCATCCGGCACGTCCTGGACGTCCGGGATCCAGGTGCAGTGGGCCGCCAGCCCGCTGTTGCGCAGCAGGCTGTTGAGCGTCTCCACCGGATCGCGGGAAACGCTCTGCACCAGCACCGGCACTGCGGTCGAATCACCCAAGGAATGGCTCCGCTGGCGGGCCGCACGGCCCGCTGAATATGGAAAATTCTAGCATCATGCACCGCCGGCACCGTGCGCCAGGCCGCGGTTTGGCGCGCCGGCCGGAAACCGGCTGCGCGCGGGGTCGGTGGCGGCAAAACAGTGATGCCGTTATCATACGCGGCCCTTCAAGAGCCCGATTTCACGGCTTAACGGGCTTGCCTCGAGGCGCAGAGCACATGTCGAGCTACACCACCAGCGAGATCCGCGCGGGCATGAAGGTCATCCTCGAGGGTGATCCGTATGCCATCGTCGACAACGAATTCGTCAAGCCCGGCAAGGGCCAGGCCTTCAACCGCATCAAGGTGCGCAACCTGAAGAACGGGCGCACGATCGAGCGCACCTTCCGTTCCGGTGAATCGCTCGAGGCGGCCGACGTCCTGGATTCGGAGATGCAGTACCTCTACAGCGACGGCAGCTTCTGGCACTTCATGGTGCCGGAGAACTTCGAGCAGTACGCGGCCGACAAGGCCGTGGTCGGCGACAGCGCGATCTGGCTGAAGGACGGCATGCCCTGCACGGTCACGCTGTGGAACAACGTGCCGCTGGCGGTCACGCCGCCGGCGCACGTGGAACTGAAGATCGTCGAGACCGACCCGGGCCTGCGCGGCGACACCGCGACCGGCGGGCAGAAGCCCGCCAAGCTCGAGACCGGCGCGGTCGTGCGCGTGCCGCTGTTCATCAACGAGGGCGAAGTGATCCGCGTCGACACGCGCACCGGCGCGTACATCTCGCGCGCCAAGGGTTGAGCGCCCGGGCGCCGCGCCTCAGGCGCGCGCGCTCGTGAAGGCCATGACCTCCTCGATCCGCTGCGCGCCGCAGGCGATCATCAGCAGCCGGTCGAACCCGAGCGCCACGCCGGAGCAGGGCGGCAGGCCCGCGGCCAGCGCCGCGAGCAGGTATTCATCGATCGCCGGCACCGGCAGCTTGCGCGCCGCGCGCACGCGCTGGTCGGCGGCGAAGCGTTCGCGCTGTTCGCGCGCGTCGCCCAGCTCCTCGAAGCCGTTCGCCAGCTCCACGCCGCGCAGGTACAGCTCGAAGCGCAGCGCCACGCGCGCATCGTCGGGATCGAGCCGCGCCAGCGCCGCCTGGCTGGCCGGATACCGGTGCACGAACACCGGAGCATCCATGCCCAATGTCGGACCGATTCGCAATCCCATCATCAGGTCGAGCAGTTCATCCCGCTCGCAGCGCCGCAGCAGCGCGTCGTCGAACCCCGCCTGGCGCGCGCACTCCGCCAGCGCCGCGTCGCTGTCGGCCAGCGGATTGCAGCCCAGCGTGGTGAGGAAGGCCTGCTCGTAGCTGAGGTAGCGCGTCGGGGCCAGGGCGGTTGCCTCGAGCAGCGTGCGCAGCAAGGCGTCGACTTCCGCCATCAGCGCGGCGCAACCCCAGCCGCGCCGGTACCACTCGACGATCATGAACTCGCTGTTGTGCAGCCGGCCCTGTTCATCGCCGCGGAACACGTGGCAGAGCTGGTAGATGTCACCGCTCCCGGCGGCGAGCAGGCGCTTCATCGCGTACTCGGGCGAGGTGTGCAGGTAGCGCGGAGGCCCATTGTCCCCCGGCCAACGGACCTCGGCGGAATGGATGTTGACGTCGGTCACCGCCGCGTTGACGAGCTGCGGCGTATCGACCTCGAGCACGCCGCGCGCGGCGAAGAACGCGCGGATGTCGGCCAGCATCGCGGCGCGGCGGCGCAACCTCTCCAGGCTGGCGCCGGGACGCCACCCGGGCGCCGGCGGCGTTGCGCTCATGCGGAACCTGCGCGCGCCGCGCCGATGCGCGCACCGATCGGCTGGCCCACGCGCAACACGGAACCGGCGGCCAGCGACGGATCCCAGCGCGCGGCGCCGGGTGGCAGCAGCAGGATCACGGTCGATCCCATGTTGAAGCGCCCGAGTTCCGCGCCGCGGGGGAGCGATGCCGCCGCCGGGACCGGCAGTGCGACGCTGCCGCGGGCGCGCCGCGGCGCGATGTCGCCATGCCAGACCGTGCCCATGCTGCCCACGAACAGCGCGCCGACCATGACGAGCAGGTGCGGGCCCTCGTCCGCGTCGAAGCGCAGGACCAGGCGCTCGTTGCGGGCGAACAGGCCCGGCACGTGGCGCGCGGTGGCGTCGTTGACGCTGAACAGCCGCCCCGGCACGTACCAGGCGCCGGTCAGCGTGCCGGCCGCGGCCATGTGGATGCGGTGGTAGTTGAACGGCGCGAGATAGATCGTCATGAACAGTCCGCCATCCAGGCTGTCGGCCAGTGTGTCGTGGCCGGCCAGCAGCGCGCGCAGGCTGTACTCGCGCCCCTTGGCCTGGATGAGCCGGCCCTGCGCGCTCGTGCCCATCGCACTGATGCGCCCGTCGACCGGGCTGTCGATCGCGCGCGGCTCGGCCGAGGACGCGCGCGCTCCCGGCCGCAGCGCGCGCGTGAAGAAGGCGTTGAAACTCGGATAGCCCTGCGGGTCGGGCTGCGCCGCATCGCTCATGTCGGGCGTGAACCCGCGCATGAACGCGCCGATCAGTGCCCGGCGCAGCCAGCCCACGCGGCTGCGCGTCACGCGCCCGACCAGCCGCGACAGCAGGTGCTGCGGCAGCAGGTACTGCAGCGCCACGAACCAGCGGCCGCCCGACTCGTCCTGCGGACTCACAGTGTCCCGGCCCGCGCCAGCGCGCGCAGATCGGCGTCGAGCGCTGCGGCCTGCAGCGGCGGGCTGAAGATCGCCGCCAGCCTGGCGTGGCCATCGAGCAGGTACACCGTCGCGGAGTGATCCATGCCGTACGTATCGCCCGGCTCCGGGCGCCGGCCGGCATAGGCGCTGAATTCCTGCAGCAGCGCGGCCAACCCGGCCGGCGCCGCGCGCAGGCCGACGAATTCCGGATCGAAGGCCGACAGGTACTGGCGCAGCACCTGCGGCGTGTCACGGTCCGGGTCGACCGTGATGAACCAGACCCGCAGGCCCTTCACCGGGGCGCGTGCGCGCACCTCGCGCAGCACCGCCAGCGTCGTCGGGCACACGTCCGGGCAGGCGGTGAACCCGAAGTACAACAGCGTCGCGTGGCCGAGCAGCGCGCGAGCGTCGGTCGGGTGCCCGTCGGTGTCGGTCAGCGCAAGGGGCGCGAGCGCGCGCGGCTGCGGCAGCCAGGTGCCAGCCTGCAGCCTGAGGCTGCTTTGTGTCAGCATGTGCGCGAGCAGGCCGCCGGCGAGCGCGCCGGCCAGGCTCGTCAGCAGCAACCAGGGCACCAAACGCCGCCAATTCATGGCTCGATTATCACACACGGCGCGGCGCGCACCGCAGCCGCCGGCGACCGCCGCGACGCTGTGGCGGCGCGCGACGCGCGCCTTGCAGCGCGCGAAGCTGCACTACGGCCACGGCACCGACTGCGCCCGCGATGACGCGGCGGCGCTCGTCTGGCACGCGCTGCGGCTGCCGGCGCGGCCGAGCGCGGCGCGGCTGCGCCGTCGCGCAACCGCCGCGCAGCAGGCCACGCTGCGCAGGCTCCTCGAGCGGCGCATCGCCGAGCGCGTGCCGGTGGTGTACCTGACGCACCGTTGCTGGTTCGCGGGTCTCGAGTTGTACGTCGATGAACGCGTGCTGATCCCGCGCTCGCCGATCGCCGAGCTGGTCGAGGAGGGCTTCGCGCCGTGGATCGATGCGTCGCGCGTGCGGCGCATCGCCGATGTCGGCACCGGCTCGGGCTGCATCGCCATCGCCTGCGCCCGCGCCTTTCCGCGGGCGCGGGTCGATGCCCTCGACATCTCGGCCGACGCGCTGGCGGTCGCCGCGCGCAACATCCGCCGGCACCGCCTCGGGGCACGCGTGCGGACGCAGGAATCCGACCATTTCAGCGCCCTCGTGCCCGGCGCATACGATATCATCGTCAGCAATCCGCCCTACGTCGGCCGCGCGGAACTGGCCTCGCTCCCGCCCGAGTACCGGCACGAACCGGTGCTGGCGCTGGCGGCGGGACGCGACGGGCTCGCCTCGGTGCGGGTGATGCTGCGCGAGGCGGCGCGTTACCTGCGGCCCGGAGGCATCCTGGTCGTCGAGGTGGGCAACAGCGAGCGGCTGGTGCGCCGCGAGTATCCGCGCCTGCCGTTCACCTGGCTGGAGTTCGCGCGCGGCGGCGGCGGCGTATTCCTGCTCACGCGCGAGCAGCTGGCGGCGGCGGGACAACGGAAGCGGAAGTAGATGTCGGGCAACACCATCGGCACTCTGTTCACGGTGACGAGCTTTGGCGAGAGCCACGGGCCGGCGCTGGGCTGCATCGTGGATGGCTGCCCGCCCGGGCTCGAGCTCGGCGAAGCCGACCTGCAGCGCGACGTCGACCGGCGCCGCAGCGGCACCTCGCACTTCACCAGCCAGCGTCGCGAGGCCGACGCAGTGCGCATCCTGTCGGGCGTGTTCGAAGGCAGGACCACGGGCACGCCGATCGGCCTGCTGATCGAGAACACCGACGCGCGTTCGCGCGACTACGACAAGCTGGCCGACCGCTTTCGTCCCGGCCACGCCGACTACACCTACGCGCACAAGTATGGCCATCGCGATCACCGCGGTGGCGGCCGCTCCTCGGCGCGCGAGACCGTGATGCGGGTCGCCGCCGGCGCGATCGCGCGCAAGTACCTCGGCGA
>DATKLZ010000004.1:0-2831 GCA_035542135.1 Steroidobacteraceae bacterium
GGCGCGCGGCTCGTGGCCGGGTCGGGCCGGTCGCTGTTCCATTGGGGGTTGGGCGTGGCGATCGTGTCGCAGGCGCGCAGCACGCCCTCGGCGATGTCATCCACGTACGTGAAATCGCGCTGGTGGTGGCCGTTGTTGTAGACCTCGATCGGTTGGCCGGCGAGGATCTGCTTCGTGAACAGGAACAGCGCCATGTCGGGCCGGCCCCACGGGCCATACACGGTGAAGAATCGCAGGCCGGTCGTTGGCAGGCCGAACAGCGAGGAGTAGTTGTGCGCCATCAGCTCGGTCGAGCGCTTGGTCGATGCGTACAGCGACAGCGGATGCGCGACCGGATCGTGTTCGCTGAAGGGCATGTGCGTGCCGGCGCCATACACCGAACTCGTGGAGGCGTAGACCAGGTGCTCGACGCGGTGGTGGCGGCAGCCTTCGAGCACGTTGAGGGTGCCAACGATATTGCTCGACACATAGCTGTGCGGGTCGGTGAGCGAGTGGCGCACGCCCGCCTGCGCGCCGAGGTGCACGACGCGCTGGAAGCGCTCGCGCGCGAACAGCGCCGCCATGCCCGCCTGGTCGGCCAGGTCGAGCCTGGCGAAGCGGAATGCGCCGTGCGCCACCAGCCGCGCGAGGCGCGCCTGCTTCAGCGACACGTCGTAGTAGTCGTTGAGGTTGTCGAGGCCGACGACCTCGTCTCCCCGGTCGAGGAAGCGCTGCGCCACGTGCGAGCCGATGAACCCGGCCGCGCCGGTGACCAGCAGCTTCATGTGACTGACGAAGTCGCGGCGGCGTACGGCTTCATGGGTTGCGCCACAGGCAACGGCCCTTGCTCTCCTTCTGGAGCAGTTCCTGCAGCTGCTCGTGCGCGGCGCGCTCCTCGGCGTTCGCCGTGACGACGGCCAGCGACAGGTTTGCCGCGATGACGCCTCCGCTGCGCGCGCCGGCGCGCCGCGGCGCCTCATCGAGCGCCAGCGCGCTCTGCCCGCCGGTCATCGCCAGGTACACGTCGGCGAGGATGCGCGCATCGAGCAGCGCGCCGTGCAGCTCGCGGTGCGAGTTGTCGATGCCGTAGCGCTTGCACAGCGCATCGAGGTTGTTGCGCTGGCCGGGGTGCATCTCGCGCGCCAGCGCCAGCGTGTCGAGCACGGTGCACAGCGAGTCGATGCGGATCGGCGGGTCGCGCGAGAGCCGCTCGAATTCGGCGTCGAGGAAGCCGATGTCGAACCCGGCATTGTGGATGATCAGCTCGGCCCCGTTGATGAACTGCAGGAACTCGTCGGCCACGTCGGCGAAGCGCGGCTTGTCGGCCAGGTCGGCGAGCGACAGCCCGTGCACGGCGCGCGCGCCCTCGTCCACCTCGCGCTCGGGGTTCAGGTAGCTGTGGTAGTGGCGGCCGGTCGCGCGGCGGTTCAGCAGCTCGACGCAGCCGATCTCGATGACGCGATGGCCGCGCGCGGGTTCGAGTCCGGTGGTTTCGGTGTCGAGTACGACCTGGCGCATGGGTGGCTAGTCTAATCCAAGCAGCGCATCGATCGCCGCGTTCGCGAGCGCATCGCACCGTTCGTTGCCGGGCACGCCCGAATGGCCCTTGACCCAGTGCCATTCCACCTCATGGCTCGAGGCGAGCGCATCGAGGCGTTCCCACAGGTCCTGGTTCTTGACCGGCTTGCGGTCGGCGGTGCGCCAGCCGCGCGCCTTCCAGCCCGCGAGCCACTCGGTCATGCCCAGGCGCACGTATTGCGAGTCGGTGTACACGCGCGCGCGCACGCGGCGCTTGAGGGCCGCGAGCGCATTGATGACCGCGAGCAGCTCCATGCGGTTGTTGGTCGTCGAGGCTTCCGCGCCCGAGAGCTCGCGCTCGCGCCCGCCGCTCGAGAGGATCGCGGCCCAGCCGCCGGGCCCCGGGTTGCCGCGGCAGGCGCCATCGGTGTAGATCACGACCTGGTCGCGCTCGGCGTTCATGTGGACGGGTGCGTGAGCCCGTGCAGCACGCGGGTGCGCTCGCGCCGGCGCAGCCGGAGCGGCGTCAGCGCATACACGCGCTTGCGCGCCTTCAGCAGGTAGCCGCCAGGCGGCAAGGGGTTGAACAGGCCCCGGCGCAGCATGCCGAGCGCCGCGTGGTGCGTATCCGCGCCCGGCTCGCCCGGCGCGCCGTACAGGTAGTGGCGCGCGGCCGTCACTTCGTAGCCGAGCAGCGCCAGCCAGTCGCGCAGCCGCCGCTCGGAGAGCAGCCGGCTGAAGCCGGGCGGAAAGCCCGCGCGGCTGGCCGCGGCGCGCAGGCCCCACAGGCTCCACGGGCGGAAGCCGAGCGCGATCAGATGCCCCTCGCCCAAGAGCACGCGATCGGCCTCGCGCAGGATCGCGCCCGGGTCGGGCTCGATCTCGAGGCAGTGCGGCAGCAGCACCGCATCGATCGATCCGGTCTGGATCGGAAGGTCGGCGGGATTGGCGATGATGTCCGGTTTCGAGCCCTCGGTCGCGGCCGTCGCGATCAGCGTCTGGCGGCGCACGCGGCTGGACTGCACCAGCTCGCGCCCCGGTCCCCACACGCCCAGCTGCAGCAGTTCGATGCCGAACACGTCGTCGCAGACCTCGGCCAGCAGCTGCGTCTCGGCGGCGACGACCGCGCGCCCGAGCGCCCCTGACTGCCAGGCCAGCAATGCCGGTGAATTCCGGGCCATGAACTCCCTCTGAGACTGTGACCGGCCGCCCAAAAAGGGTAGCAATTATGTGAACTTACAGGTTAAATAGCGCAGCCGGATCACACTAGGATCCGGCGCCCATACCGTAACATGTTATCGGCCCGGCACTGGGATGGAGCAAATTTGGTGACG
>DATKLZ010000005.1:0-9422 GCA_035542135.1 Steroidobacteraceae bacterium
GTCGCCGAGCACGTCGAAGATGACGACGTCGGTCTCCTCCAGCAGATGATGCTCCTTCAGCAGCTTCACCGTCTGCCCGACGACGTAGCCGCCGCAGCCGGTGCCGGCCGGCGGTCCGCCCGCCTCGACGCAGCGCACGCCGTTGTAGCCCTCGTAGACGAAGTCCTCGGTGCGCAGCTCCTCGGCGTGGAAATCGACCGTCTCGAGGATGTCGATGACCGTCGGCACCAGCCGCTTGGTGAGCGTGAAGGTGGAATCGTGCTTCGGGTCGCACCCGATCTGCAGCACGCGCTTGCCGAGCTTGGAGAAGGCGACCGAGAGGTTCGAGGAAGTCGTGCTCTTGCCGATGCCACCCTTGCCGTAGACCGCGAATACCTTGGCGCGGCCGATCTTGAGCTGCGGGTCGAGGTGCACCTGCACGCTGCCCGCGCCATCGCCGGGACGCACCCGCGGTTTAACGGACGATGCGGGTACGGTGGCAGTGATCATGCGGCAACTCCTTGCAATACGCCTTCGATGCGGTCCTCGAGCTCATCGCCGATGGCCTGCAGCGCGGCGAGCGTCTGCGGATCGGGCTGCCAGTACTTGCGCTGCTGCGCCTCGATCAGCCGGTTCGCCACCTTGGCGGTGGCGGTCGGATTGAGCGCCGCGAGCCGCTCGCGCATGGCGGGGTCGAGCACGAAGGTCTGCGTCAGCTTCTGGTACACCCAGGGCGCCACGTCGCCGGTGGTCGCCGACCAGCCCATGGTGTTGGTGATGTGCGCTTCGATCTGCCGCACGCCCTCGTAGCCATGGTCGAGCAGTCCCTCGTACCACTTGGGGTTGAGCATGCGCGTGTGCGTCTCGAGCGCGACCTGCTCCGACAGCGTGCGCACCGTGCCCGCGCCCTGCGTCTGGTCGCCGATGTAGACCGGTGCGGCGGTGCCGCCGTTGGCGCGGCGGATGGCGCGGCTGATGCCGCCGAGCGTGTCGAAATAGTGATCGATCGTGGTGACGCCCAGGTCGACCGAATCGAGGTTCTGGTAGGCGAGCTGCGTGTGGCCCAGCACGCTGTTCAGCAGCTCGCTCTGCTGGATGACCTGGCCCTGGCGGCTGAACGCGAAGCTCTTGCGGCGCGTGTAGGTCTCCGCCAGCTCGTCCTCCTGCTCCCAGCGGCCGTTCTCGATCAGGTGGTTGACGTTCGAGCCGTAGGCGCCGTCGGCGTTGCCGAACACGCGCAGCGCGGCGGTCTCGAGATCGCACCCGTGGGCCTGCTGGTAGGCGAGCGCATGCTTGCGCACGAAGTTCTGTTCGCAGGACTCGTCGGCGCTCGCCGCCAGGTACGCGGCATCGGCCAGCAGCCGCGTCTGCAACGGCAGCAGGTCGCGGAAGATCCCCGACACCGTGACCAGCACGTCGATGCGCGGACGGCCCAGCTCGGCCAGCGGCACCAGCACCGCGCCGGCGAGCCGGCCGTAGGCGTCGAAGCGCGGACGCGCGCCCAGCAGCGCCAGCGCCTGCGCGATCGGCCCGCCTTCGCTCTTCAGGTTGTCGGTGCCCCACAGCACGATCGCGATCGTCTCGGGCAGCGCGTGCGCATCGCGCACGTGCCGGTCGATGAGCCGTTGCGCCTGGCGCGCGCCATCCTGCACGGCGTAGGCGCTCGGGATGCGGAACGGATCGAAGCCGTGGATGTTGCGGCCGGTCGGCAGCACCGCTGTGTTGCGCAGCAGGTCGCCGCCGGGCGCCGGTCGAATGAAGCGGCCGTCGAGCGCTTCCATCAGCGCGGGCAGTTCATGGTCCTGCGCGAGCAGCGCCGCGGTTTTCGACAACTCGCGGATCGCGCCGAGCGCCGCGTCCCCCTCGAGCTGCGGGCTGAGTTCGAGCACGCGGGATGGCGGCGCCCCGTCGACCAGCGCCTCCAGCGCCGGCGGCGGCAGCTGCAGGCCGTGCGCGTCGCGGGCGAGCGCGCCGAGCATTTCCAGCCGCGCCGCGCGCGGCGAGGGCTCGCCGACCACGTGCATGCCGTGCGGGATCAGCGTGTATTCGAGTTCCAGGATGCGTTTGCCGAGTGCGTCGATTTCCGCCCCGGCCCGGTCCTCCTCCCACTCGCCCGCGGCCGGCGCCAGGTCGACGGCCTGCGCCTGCGACTGGATCAGGCGGGCGAGGTGGAAGCGGTCTTCGGTTGCGTCCGCCTGCCCGGGCGCGAGCGTGCGCCAGCGCTCGATCGAGGCCTTCAGGTCCGCGAGGCCGCGGTACAGGCCCGCGTTCACCACCGGCGGCGTCAGGTAGCTCACGGTCGTGGCGGCGGAGCGGCGCTTGGCGATCGTGGCCTCGGAGGGATTGTTCGAGGCATACAGGTAGATGTTGGGCAGGTCGCCGATCAGCCGGTCGGGCCAGCAATCGGCCGACAGGCCGGCCTGCTTGCCCGGCATGAACTCGAGCGCGCCGTGCGTGCCGAAGTGCAGCACCGCGTGCGCGCGCAGGTCCTCGCGGATCCAGCGGTAGAACGCGGCGAAGGCGTGCGTGGGCGCGAAGCCCTTCTCGAACAGCAGCCGCATCGGATCGCCTTCGTAGCCGACGCTCGGCTGCACGCCGACGAAGATGTTGCCGAACTGCGCGCCGAGCACGTAGATGCTGCCGGCGTTGGCGAGCAGCTTGCCGGGCGCCGGGCCCCACTGCGCCTCGATCTCGCGCAGCCAGGGCTCGCGCTGCACGTGCGTATCGACGCTCACCTGCGCGTGCACGTTCGCGTGCGTGCCGCGCAGCGAGGCATTGCCGCCGACCACGCGTTCGCGCAGCGCGGCGACGCTCTCGGGCACCTCGACCCGATAGCCGCGCTCGGCCAGCGCGCGCAGCGTGCGGTGGAGCGATTCGAACACCGACAGATGGGCCGCGGAGCCGGTGTGGCCGGCGTCGGGCGGGAAATTGAACAGCACGATGGCCAGCCGCCGCTCGGCGCGCTGGCTGCGGCGCAGCTCGACCAGCCGCGCGACGCGCGCGGCCAGCGCGGCCGCACGCTCGGGGTGCGCGTGCATGTCGCGGCCGCGGGCCGCATCGGCCTCGGTGCTGCGGCCGCCGAACACCATCGGGCCCGTGGCGCCGTCGAGCTCGGGGATCGCGACCATGATGGTCGACTCGACCGGCATCAGCCCGCGCTCGGAGCCCGCCCACTCCTGCAGCGTCTGGAATTCCACCGGGTGCGCGACCAGGTAGGGCACGTCGAGGCGCGCCAGCACTTCCTCGGCCGCGCGCGAATCGTTGTAGGCGGGGCCGCCCACCAGCGAAAAGCCGGTCAGCGAGACCAGCGCGTCGATCGTGGCCGCGCCATCGCTCATGAAATGGCGTTCGATGGCCTCGCGCGCGTCGAGCCCGCTGGCGAAGGCGGGGACGACGCGCAGGCCGCGCTGCTCGAGCGCCGCGATCACGCCGTCGTAATGCGCCGTGTTGCCCGCGAGCACGTAGGAGCGCAGCACCAGCAGGCCGATCGTGCCGCGCTGGCCGCGCGGTCCCGGCGGGAGCGCAGACACGGCCTCGCACACGCGCTGGCGCAGCGCCGGGTGATACAGCCCGGTCTCGGGATACTCGATCGGCGGCTGGCTGCGCACGCACTCGCGCAGGCCGCGGCGCGGACCGTCGGCATAGCGGCTCACCAGGAAGCGCACCAGGTTCGCGAGGTTGTCGGGCGAGCCGCCCAGCCAGTACTGCAGCGCCAGGAAATAGGCGCGCACGTCCTGCGCGGTGCCCGGGATGAAGCGCAGGATCTTCGGGATCCGGCGCAGCATGCGCATCTGGCGCGCGCCGCTGCTCTCGCGCCGGGGTTCCGCGCCTTCCGCGCGCCGCGGACGCAGTTTCTGCAGCAGGCCCATCGCGGCCGATTGCGGCGCGCCCATGTCGAATCCGCCGACGCGGGTCAGCCGCGTGACCTCGCCGGCCGACATCGCGCACAGCATCGCGTCGCAGTGCTCGCGCCGCGCGCGCAGCGCCGGCAGCACCTGCTGGTAGTGTTCCTCCATGAACAGCATCGACACGAAGATGATGTCGGCCTGCGCGATGTCCCCGATCACCTGCTGCAGCACGGGCGGCGAGGCGGACCATTCGGAAGCCGCATGCAGGCGCAGCGACAGCCCCGGCAGCTCCCGGCGCAGCGTCTCGCGCACGCGCTCGGTGGTGCTGGCCAGATGGGTGTCCATCGTCAGCACCAGCACGCGCACGGCGGCGGGGTCAGCGCCTGAAGTGGGCTTTCGCTTCATACAGGGTATCGATCGTGATCCGTCCAAGCTGCTGCCCGGCGGCATAGGCCTCGGTATTGCGTCGCGCCTTGCCGCGCACGAAGAAAGGCACCTTCATCAGTTCGCGTTCCGCCTCCGCATCCCAAGCCACCGCGGCGGTTGCCGCGGCCGGAGCCGGCGTCGCAGCGGCGGCGGCCGTGACGCCGTCGGTCGGCGTGGCGCCGTCGGCGGGCTGCGCACGCGGCGCGGGCGAACCGAGGTGCGAGGGGGCGGCGCCCTCGTGGAATTCGAAGTCGTCGCGGAACATCGCCAGCAAGTGCTCCTCGAGTCCCATCATCAGCGGCTGCACCCAGGTGTCGAACAGCACGTTGGCGCCCTCGAAACCCATCTGCGGCGCGTAGCGCGCGGGGAAGTCCTGCACGTGCACCGGCGCCGAGATCACCGCGCAGGGAATGCCGAGGCGCTTGGCGATGTGGCGTTCCATCTGCGTGCCGAGCACGAGTTCGGGCTGCAGCGCCGCGACGCGCTCCTCGACCGCCAGGTAATCGTCGGTGACCAGCGCCTCCAGCCCGTAGCTGGCCGCCGCGGCGCGTACCTCGCGTGCGTATTCGCGGCTGTAGGTGCCGAGGCCGACGACGCTGAAGCCGAGTTCGCTGCTGGAGACGCGCGCCGCGGCGATCGCGTGCGTCGCGTCGCCGAAGATGAACACGCGCTTGCCGGTCAGGTAGGTCGAATCGACCGAGCGCGTGTACCAGCCGAGGCGCGAGCCCGGCGTTTCGAGCGCGGCCGGCACCTCGATGCCGGCGAGCGTGGCGACCTCGCTGATGAACTCGCGCGTCGCGCCGACGCCGATCGGCACGACGCGCGTCCAGGGCTGGCCGAAGTTCTGCTGCAGCCACTCGGCCGCCGGCCGGGCGATCTCCGGATACAGCACGACGTTGAAATCGGCTTCGCCCAGCCGCGCCAGGTCCGCGGGGCGCGCGCCCATCGGCGCCACCACGCCGACGTCGACGCCGAGCTGTTGCAGCAGCTGCGTGATCTCCCGCAGGTCGTCGCGATGGCGGAATCCCAGTGCCGTCGGGCCGAGGATGTTGCAGGCCGGGCGGCGGCCGGTGCGCGGCGCGCGTCCGGCGCGATCGGCGGGCGCGCCCGCGGCCGGCGCGGCGAGCGTGCGCACCAGGCGGTAGAAAGTCTCGGCCGCGCCCCAGTTCTCCTTCTTCTGGTAGGCGGGCAGCTCCAGCGGGATCACCGGCACCGGCAGGTCCAGCGCGCGGGTCAGGCCGCCCGGATCGTCCTGCAGAAGTTCGGCCGTGCAGGAAGCGCCGACCAGCAGCGCCTCGGGCTGGAAGCGCTCGCAGGCATCGCGCACCGCGTTCTGCAGCAATTGCGCCGTATCGCCCCCGAGGTCGCGGGCCTGGAACGTGGTGTAGGTCACCGGCGGCCGCCGATCGCGCCGCTCGATCATCGTGAACAGCAGGTCCGCGTAGGTGTCGCCCTGCGGCGCGTGCAGCACGTAGTGCACGCCGTCCATCGCCGTGGCGATGCGCATCGCGCCGACATGCGGCGGTCCTTCGTATGTCCACAGGGTCAGTTGCATGGCTACACCGCCAGCCGCGTGCGCCGCACCAGCGGGCGTGCGAACAGCTCGGCCAGGTCGGCCGCCTGCTCGTATCCCTGGATCGGCGTGAACACGAGTTCGATCGACCACTTCGTGGCCAGGCCCTCCGCCTCGAGCGGATTGGCCAACCCCAGGCCGCAGACGGTGAGATCGGGGCGGGCGGCGCGCACGCGCGCGAGCTGCAGCTCGGTGTGCTGGCCCTCGGTGATGCGCGCCCCCGCGGGCAGCAGCGCCAGCTCGCCGGCCAGATGCTGGCGATGCAGGTAGGGCGTGCCGATCTCGAGCAGCTGCATGCCCAGTTCGCGCGACATGAAGCGCGCCAGCGGCAGCTCGAGCTGCGAATCGGGCATGAGGAACACGCGCTTGCCGGCCAGCATCGGCCGGTAGGCCGCGAGCGCGCGCTGCGCGCGTTCGCGCGGCGCTTCGGTGACCGCGCGGAAGCGCGCCGGATCCACCGCGAATGCCTGCGCGGCCGCCTGCAGCCACGCCGTCGTGCCTTCGGCCCCGAGCGGGAACGGCGCGGCGAGGATCTGCGCGCCGCGCTCCTGCAGCGCGCGCGCCGTGTCGGCGAGGAACGGCTGCGCCAGCAGCACCTTCGTGCCCGGCCCGCAGGCCGGCGCGGCCGCGGCGCGGCGCGGCGGCAGGAAGGCCACCGGACCGATGCCGAGCTGCTCGAACAGGCGCGCGAGCTGGTCCTCGACCACGTCGGCCAGCGCGCCGGCCACCAGCAGTCCCGGCGCATCGCTGGCCGGGAGCGTCGGCACGAGCGAAGCGAGGCAGGCGTCCTCGCCCTGCGTGAAGGTGGTCTCGATGCCGCTGCCCGAGTAGTTCAGGATGCGCACCTGCGGCGCGAACCGCGCCGACAGCCGTTGCGCGGCGCGCGACAGGTCGAGCTTGATGACCTCGGAAGGGCAGGAGCCCACCAGGAACAGCAGCCGGATGTCGCTGCGCCGCTCGAGCAGGCGCGTGACCACGCGATCGAGCTCGGCATTGGCATCCGCCATGCCGGCCAGGTCGCGCTCCTCGATGATCGCGGTGGCGAAGCGCGGCTCCGCGAAGATCATCACGCCCGCGGCGGACTGCACCAGGTGCGCGCAGGTGCGCGAACCGACCACCAGGAAGAAGGCATCCTGGATCTTGCGATGGAGCCAGACGATGCCGGTCAGCCCGCAGAAGACGGTGCGCTGGCCGCGTTCGGTGACGATGTCGAGGTGGCTGCCGTCGCTCGCGCCGGCCTGCGGCGCCGATGGCGCGCGCATCTGTTCGGCCGGGCAGGCGGTCATTCCAGCGCCCCCGCGGCCAGCGGCGCGCGCGGCAGCGCGCGGGGCGCCTGCAGGCGCGCGGCCCGGAATTTCAGCAGGAATTGCGCCGCATTGATCACGTAGCTCGCGTACGCGGCGAGCGCCAGCAGCAGCAGCGGTCGCGGGCCCAGCCAGCCGCCGGACAACGCGGCGACGTAGGCGGTGTGCAGCGCGATCACCAGCATGCTGACGACGTCTTCCCAGAAGAACGGCCGGGCGAACAGGTATTGGCCGAACACGTCGTGTTCCCACAGCGCGCCGGTGACCATGATCGAATAGAGCAGTGCGGTCTTGACCAGCACCGAATCGGTGGCCGCGGCATAGCCGACGCCCCATTGCAGGTAACGCAGCACCAGCACCAGGCTCACGAAGAACGCCAGGAATTGCAGCGGGGCCAGCACGCCCTGCACGACCGTCCAACGCGAGGCGTCGCGACGAGCCCGTTCGCTGGCCGTGTACAGCTGCACCCCTGTCCGAACGCGTTCAATCATTTTTATGGGTCGATGACCTGGCCGCGCCTCAGTCCCGATGCGCCAACTTAGACCCGCATTGGAAAAGTGTCAACTAGATGGAACGTAAATGTAGCTTGACATTCGCCATGTGTCCTGAGATGTTTGGCGAGGGACTCGAAATTGGCCTCGCTCGAATATAGAGTGCGAGATGAGAACAACGACAAACCGGTTTGCACCAGCACCGAGTTTCTGGTCCAAAGAGCCCGCACAGCCTGCGAAGACTGGCAAGAGGGGGAGGCGCGATCGAATGGCCGGCTTTGGTATGCCATTTGACGGAATTGCGAAACGGCGCGCCAAGGCGGCCGATTCGGGGCAGGGCGTCAAGTCCGACGACGATTGCCGTTTGCCCGACGAAGTCACGGTGCCGCACTTCCGCCGGCTGGTCAAAGCCGTTGAGGGGGAGATCGTGCCGCGCCTGCTGCTCGCGCGGCGCAGTGCGCCCGCGATGCCGGTGCCGGCGAACCAGACGGGGTTCGACGCAGGCGATGCAGACGAGCTGGCGCGGCTGCTGCTCGCCCACGAGGTCGACATGTGCTTCGCCTATGTCGAATCGGTGCGCGCGCGCGGCGTGGAAGTGCGCGACATCTACATGCGGCTGCTGGCGCCGGCCGCGCGCCTCCTCGGCGAAATGTGGGAGCGCGACGAGTGCGATTTCATGCAGGTGACGCTGGGGCTGGGGCGGCTCCACCAGCTGCTGCAGCGCATCGGCTCGCTGATGCCCGGCCCGGAGCGCGTCGATTCGCGCGGGTTCGGCCGGCGCGCGCTGCTGGTGACGGCACCCGGTGAAACCCATTCCTTCGGCATCATGATGGTCTCGCAGTTCTTCCGCCAGAACGGCTGGGAAGTGTGGAACGAATTCCCGGATTCCGACGACGATCTCGTCAGCTGCGTGCGCAAGCAATCGTTCGCGTTGGTGGGCATATCCGGGGGGAGCGAGTCGAAGCTCGACGCGGTGGCGACCGCCGTGCGCCTGGTGCGCCGCGCCTCGCGCAATCCCGCCGTGGGCATCATGGTGGGCGGGGCGCTGTTCAAGACCCAGCCGGAACTCGCGTTGCGCATCGGGGCGGACGCGACCGCCGCCGACGGTGAGCAAGCCGCCATCCGGGCCGAGGGGGTCTGTGCGCTGCTGACGAACGAAAAGTAGGCCAAATCTCGGTTTTTCAGTCAGTTATGAGTGTCAATTACCCTTTACGCCGGGTATGATGGCGCAATGCCGCAACCTGCCGGATCGCTCGTGAAGCGCCTCTCCGTAGCGACCCGCTCGCTTGACGGACTCGATCCCGATGCGGCTGCGGCACTCGTCACCGCCGCCTCCGATATCACCCTCGATCTCGATGCCGCGACCGGGGTCATCAACAATGCGGCCTATGGCAACGACGAACTGTCCCGGGAACTGGCGCGCGACCAGCTGGTCGGCAAGCCCTGGGTGAATACCGTCACCATCGAAAGCCGCCCGAAGATCGAGGAACTGCTGCGCGAGGCGCAGCTGAAATCGGCCACGCGCTGGCGCCAGGTCAACCACACGCTGCCCAACGGGCAGGACGTCCCGGTCATGTACTCGGTGATGCGCATCGACAACCGCGGCCGCGTGCTGGCCATGGGCCGCAGCATGCGCCCGATGGCCACGCTGCAGCAGCGGCTGATCGAGGCGCAGCGGTCGATGGAGCGCGAGTATTCGCGCCTGCGCCAGGCCGAAACGCGCCACCGGCTGCTGTTCCAGGTGGCGCTCGAGGCGGTCGTCGTCGTCGATGCCTCCAATTCGAAGATCGTCGAGGCCAAT
>DATKLZ010000006.1:0-17720 GCA_035542135.1 Steroidobacteraceae bacterium
TGCGGGTGCGCGCCGGATTGACGAACTCCGGCCACGTCGACAATTTCACCGCGACGAACTGCGCATCCGGGTCGATGTAGATCAGCTGGCCGAACACGCCGCGCGCCAGCAGCACGCGCCGCCCCGCGTCCTCCAGCCAGAACTGGTTCCGATACGCACCGCGCGGCAGGACTTCGCGATACGCGCCCGTGAACAGCGACGGATCGCCCTGCTGCGTGCGGCGGATCCACGCGGCCGGCACGAGCGCTCGGCCCTGCGCCTCGCCGCCCGAGGCATACAGCCAGCCGAAGCGCGCCAGGTCGCGCAGGGTCGCGTTGAAGCCGCCGTTGGCGCAGGCGAAGCCACTGGGATCGACCGTGAAGCAGGCGTCCTCGGCCGCGCCCATCGGCACCCACAACTCGCGGCTGACGAGCGCGGCGAGCCGCATGCCGCTGACGCGCTCGAGCACGAAACCCAGCACGTCGGTCTCGATCGAGCGGTAGCTGAAATCGCGCCCGTGCGCGCCGCGCGATGCCTTCAGCGACAGCACCTGTTCCCACATGCAGCGCGGCCAACCCGGCTTGCCGCCGCGCTTCCAGCCGGCGGCGACATCCATCTGCGCGCAGTGCGAGTCGGGTGCGGTGTAGTCCTCGTCCCACAGCACGCCGCTGGTCATGTCCAGCACCTGCTGCAACGTGGCGCCGCGGTAGGCGGTGGCCTCGAGCTCCGGCAGGTAGCGCGTGATGGGCGCGTCGACCTCGAGCTCGCCGCGCGCGGCGAGCATGCCCAGCACCGTGCCGGTCACCGACTTCGACACGGACTGCACCAGATGGGTGCTGTGCGCGTCCATCCCGTTGTCGTAGTGTTCCGCGACCAGCGCGCCGCGGTGCACGACGCAGAATCCGTCGGTGTAACTCGAGGCCAGGAATTGCGCGATGGTCGAACGCTGGCCGTCGATCTCGAAGCCGATCGCCGTGATGTCCTGCCATGCGTGCCGCCAGGCGTGCGGCGTCGGGCTGCGCCGCACCAGCGCGGTCGGCACGAATTCGCGCACGTGCTGGAAGCTGTAGCGGTTCCAGGGCGCCCGGTCCCACTCGGCGTGCGGAATCGCGGGAAAACGCGCATCGAATACCGGCGTCATCTCACGGCTCCAGCGCCGCGGCATCGGCGGCCGCGCGCATCGACTGCCACAGTTGCGCGACGTGCCGCGCTTCGGTCGATTCGATGCCGATCGACACGCGCGCGAGCCAGCGGCCGTCGACCACCGCGGGCGTCAGGTAGCCGGCGCCGGAATCATTGATCGCCTGCACCCAGCGCCGCGTGTGCGCATCGAGCGCTTCGCGGGCGAGCCCGGGCGGCTCGTGCCGCACGCACACGGTCTGCAGGTTGACCGGCGCGATGCGCCGCCACGGCGGGGTCGCGTCCACCTGCGCGGCCAGCCATTGCGCGTTGGCCAGGTCGCGGCGCAGCCGCGCCCGGATCGCCGCGACGCCCTGTTCGCGCAGCACCAGCCATAGCTTGAGGGCGCGGAAACGTCGCCCGAGCGCGATGCCCCAGTCGCGGTAGTTGCGCACCTGCGAATCCATAGGCGTTTGCAGGTAGCTCGGGTTCGTCGACATGACGCGCACCAGGTGCTCGGCATCGCGCACCAGGTACAGCGTGCAATCGAAGGCCACGGTCATCCATTTGTGCGGATTGACGACGATCGAATCGGCGTCCTCGATGCCAGCCCAGTGGTGCCGGCACTCGGGCAGCAGCATCGCCGTGCCGCCCATCGCCGCATCGACGTGCAGCCACAGGCCTTCGCGGCGCGCCACCGCGGCGATCGCGGCAATCGGATCCATCGCCGTGCTCGCGGTCGTGCCCGTGGTGGCGACGATCGCGCAGGGCCGCAGGCCCGCGGCGCGATCGGCCGCGATCGCCGCTTCGAGCGCCGGCACCTGCATCCGGAATTCGGCATCGAGCGGCAAGGCACGCACGTACTGCCGGCCGAAACCGGCCAGCAGCGCGGCTTTTTCGACTGAACTGTGCGCCTGGGCCGAGGTGTAGATCACCAGCGGCGCGGCGCCATCCTGCAGGCCCCGGCGGCTCTGGCCATGGTTCGTGCTGCGTTCGCGCGCCGATACCAACGCCAGCAACGTCGCAACCGAAGCGGTATCCTGGATGACGCCGCTGAACGCCGGCGGCAATCCCAGCAGGTCGCGCAACCAATCGGTCACCACCTGTTCGAGCTCGGTCAGCGCCGGACTCGCCTGCCAGTTCAGGCCGATGACGCCGAGGCCGGTGCTCATCATGTCGCCGAGCACCGAGGCGAGCGAACCGCCACTCGGGAAGAATCCGAAGAAACGCGGATGCTGCCAGTGCGTGATGCCCGGCAATATCAGCGCATCGAGATCACGCAGGATCGCATCGAACCCCTCGCCCTGCTCGGGCGCCGCCGCCGGGAGCCGCGCGATCAATTCGCCGGGCGCGAGCCGCGACTGTACCGGCAGATCGCCCTCGGCCAGCTGCTCGCGGTATCGGGCGATCCACTCCACCAGGGCGTGGCCCGCGCGGCGGAATTCCTCAGGCGTCACGTCGCATCTCCCCCGAAGTCATGCTGGCTGCCCGTGCCATGGTCGCATGCCGCGCGCGCCTGCGGAAACCCCGATCGAACCGGCCAGCGCCGCCGATTGCCAAGGCACGGGCCGCCGGTTAACGTGCCGGCATGCCTCCTCATCCTCTCGCGCGGACCGCCTGGCGAGCGCTGCCCGGCGCGGTGCTGCTGGCCTGGATTGCGCTGTTCCCGCCGGCCATCGCCGTCGCCGCGGACGCCGCGACCGGGGCGCGCCATGCCGCCGTCGCGGCGCCCGATGAATTCGGCGCGCGCACCGCGATGGATGTCATGCGGCGCGGCGGCAATGCGGTCGATGCCGCGGTCGCCACCGCGTTCGTGCTGGCGGTCACCTATCCGGAAGCCGGCAACCTGGGTGGCGGCGGCTTCATGATGATCTACGAGCGCGGCCAGGGCTCGTTCCTCGACTATCGCGAGACCGCGCCGGCGGCGGCGACGCGCGACATGTACCTCGACGAGCACGGCGAGGTCATCAAGGATGCCAGCGTGATCGGGCCGCGCGCCGCCGGAGTGCCGGGCACCGTGGCCGGATTGTGGGCCGCCCACCAGCGCTACGGGCGACGCCCGTGGCGCGAACTGCTGCGGCCGGCGATCGCGCTCGCGCGCGACGGTTTCATCGTGCCCGCGGCGCTGGCCGGGCGCATCCAGGACGCACGCGGCAGCTACGCGGGCCTGACGGACTTCGATCGTTACTTCGGCGCCGTGCGCGCCGGCGAGCGCTTCCGCCAGCCGGAACTCGCCGCCACGCTCGAGCGCATTGCCGCGCGCGGCCCCGACGGCTTCTATCGCGGGCGCACCGCGCAGCGCCTGGTCGCGCAGATGGGGCCGAAGGGCCTGGTCACGCTGCGCGACCTGGCCGGCTACCGGGTGAAATGGCGCGAGCCGCTGACGGCGACTTGGCGCGGGCTGACGCTGCTGACGGCGCCGCTGCCGAGCTCGGGCGGCTTCGCCTTGATCGAACTGCTGCGCATGCACGATGTACTGGCGCCGCAGTTCGCGGGTCTCGAACACAACTCCACGCAGTACGTGCACCTGATCGCGGAGATGGAGAAGCGCGTGTTCGCAGACCGGGCCGAATACCTGGGCGACCCGGATTTCGTGCACGTGCCGATCGAGAAGCTGATCGCTCCGGACTACATCGCGCGCCGCGCCGCCGAGGTGCGGCCGCACGAGATCTCGCCGGTGGCTGCGGTGAAGCCCGGCCTCGCCGAGGGCATGCACACGACGCATTTTTCAATCCTCGATGCCGACGGCAATGCGGTCGCGAACACCTACACGCTCAATGACTGGTTCGGCGACGGCGTCGTCGTCGACGGCGCGGGGTTCCTCCTGAACAACGAGATGGACGATTTCAGCGCCAAGCCCGGCACGCCGAACCTCTATGGCGTCATCGGCGGCGCGGCCAATGCCATCGAACCCGGCAAGCGCATGCTCTCGTCGATGTCGCCCACGATCGCGCTCCGCGACGGCCACGTCGCGCTGGTCGTCGGCACGCCCGGCGGATCGACGATCTTCACGTCGGTGTTCCAGACGATGTTGAACATCTACGACTTCCACATGAGCGCGCAGCAGGCGGTCGCGGCCGGCCGCTTCCACCACCAGCTGCTGCCGCCCGACCGCATCGTGTACTCGATCTGCTGTGCGCTCGGGGCCGAGAGCATCGCCGGCCTGCGCGCGCTCGGCTACAACCCGCAGCCGAGCCCGTGGGAGTTCGGCGACGTGCAGGCCATCCTCGTCGACGAGGCGGGCCAGGTGAGCGCCGGTTCGGATCCGCGCGGCCGCGGCCGCTCGCTCGTCGAGACGATGCCGCGATGACGACCAGCGCCGCGACCGACGAGCGCATCCGCGCGCTCGATTCCGCTTCGGCCGAGATGCTGGTTGCCACGGCGACCGGCGAGGGCGATGAGGCGTTGCGTGCCGCCGCGGTGCGCCGCCTGCCGGACGGCCCGACGCTGCGCCAGCTCGCCGGATTCGGGCCCGCCGCGCCGACCTCCACCGCGCTGCTGCGCCCCGCGCAGGAGCGCCTGGCGCAATTGCTCGATCCGGCGGCGCTCGAGCAGCTGGTCGCCGCGATCGGCGACCCGCAGCAGCTCGCCGCACTGGTGGTGGGCGGCGGCTCGACGCGCGTGCGCCAGCTCGCGGCGCAGCGCATCGAGGATCCCGACGAGGCGGACCGGCTGGGGCGGCAGGTACGCGACCGCGACAAGAGCGTCTACCGGATCCTGAAGGCGAAGTCCGACCTGCGCCGCGCCGAGCAGCAGCGCCAGGCGCAGCTCGAGAGCGACATCGTCGGCGCCTGCGTGGCGCTGGAGCGGTTCAGCCGCCACGTGTACGACGCGCTCTACGTGCCCTCGTTCGAGCACTTCGAGGCGCGCTGGCGTGCGCTCGAGGACAAGGCGTCGCCGCAACTGCGAGAGCGCGCGCAGCAGGCCATCGATCGCTGCCTCGAGGTCATGGCGAGCCACGTGCACGAACGCATGCAGCAGGCCGAGGCGCTCGCCGACGAGGCGGCGCGGCGGGCCGCGCTCGAGGCGCAGGCCGAGGCGGCGGCGGCCGCTGCCCGCGAGCAGGCCGAACGCGCGGCCGAAGCCGAGCGCGCGGCCGCGGCCGAACGCGAGGCCGCGCAACGCGCGCGTGAGGAGCAACGGGCCGCGGCGGCACTGGCCGAGCGCCAGCTCGGCGCACTGATCGCCAAGGCGCACGGCGCGCTGCGTGCCGGCCACACGGGCCCGGCGGCCGGCATCCGCCGCGCGATCGACGAGCGGCTCGCCGGATCCCCCGCCCCGTCGCCGGCCATCGCGCGCCGCCTGCAGTCGCTCGATGCCCGCCTCAGCGAGCTCAAGCAATGGAAGGACTACGCGGCGGCGCCGAAGCGCGCCGAACTGATCACGGCCATGGAGGCGCTGGTCGGCTCGACCGAACCGCCCGCACGGCTGGCCGAGCGCGTGCGCGAACTGCGCGCCGAGTGGAAGACCATCAGCAAGGGCATCGTCGTCGAGACGCAGGATGACTGGGAGCGCTTCGACAAGGCCGCGGAAGCCGCCTACCAACCCTGCCGCGAGTATTTCGAGGCGCAGGCGAAGGCACGCGCCGAAAACGTGGAGCGGCGCCGCGGCGTGCTGCAGCGCCTGCTGGCGTTCGAAGCCGCCCAGCAGGTCGAGCATCCGGACTGGCGGCTGGTCGCGCAGGTGCTGCGCGAAGCGCGCGAGGAATGGCGCGCGCACTCGCCGGTCGAACGCGCCGCGAACAAGCCCGTCGAACAGGACTTCAACGCCGCGCTCGCCCGGCTGCAGGCGCGGCTCGACGCCTGGCACGCAGAGAACGCGGCCGCCAAGCAGGCGTTGATCGATCGCGCGCAGGCGCTGCTCGACGCACCGGGTTCGCACGACCCGCTCGCGGCGCTGAAGCAGCTGCAGCAGCAGTGGAAGCAGATCAGCCCGGCGGCGCGCGAACAGGAACAGGCGCTGTGGCACGCGTTCCGCGACCGCTGCGACGCGGTCTACCAGCAGCGCCAGCAGGCCGTGTCCGCGCACGCGGCCCGGCTCGAGGGCAACCTGGCGCAGGCGACGGCGCTGTGCGCGCAGGCCGAGCAGCTGGCCGCGCAGTCGGGCGCCACGCTCACGGCCGGCATGGCATCCATCGCGCAGTGGCGCAAGGACTTCGAATCACTCGGCGAACTGCCGCGCCCTGCGCAGCGTGCCGTGCGTGAACGGTTCGAACGGGCGTTGCAACGCTGCCAATCCGCGCTGGCGGCACAGCGGCGGCGCGAGGCGGGACAGGCCCATGAAAACCTGCTCGAGGCAGCGCGCCTGATCAATGCCTACGCCTGGGCGCTGGCGCAGGGCGCATCCGCGACGGACGCCGAAGCGCTGAAGCGCGCCGCCGAGGAATTCATCGCCGGCGTGCCGCAGTGGCCGAAGCCCGGCGCGCAGGCCCTGCAGGCCGCCTGGGACCGCGCGGGCGCCGCGGGCACGGGCGCCGGCGACGCGGGCGAGGAAGAACGCCGGCTGCGCACGCTGTGCATCCGCGCCGAGATCCACGCCGACCAGCCGACGCCGCCGGAAGACCAGGAGCTGCGGCGCCAGTACCAGCTGCAGCGCCTGGTACAGTCGATGGGCCGGCCGCAGGAGCACAACCCTGCCGAACTGGACGAACTGAGCCTGGAATGGATGCGCGGCGCGCCGATCGCCGCGCCGACCTACGAACTGCTGCTCGCGCGCTTCATTGCCTGCCGGCGCGTCGCTAGCGGGATTCCCGCTCAACCAGCCACTTCGCCAGCGCGATGAATTGCTCATCGCCACCGGCCGATCGCGGCGTCAGCCGGTACTTGCCGTTGATGACCAGCGTCGGGGTCGAATCCGCCTCGTAGGCCATGATTTGCGCATCGGCCTCGCGCATCTGCGCATCGACGCTGAACGAATGCGCCGCGCCGAGGAATTCGCCGGGCTTGAGCTTCGCGATGCCCTCGTAGAAATGCGCCACGTCCGCGAGGCTCGGCAACGGCGATTTCATCTGGTTGCCATCCATCGTCGCGAGCTCGCCGGTCTTCCAGACCGCATCGAACACGCGATCGTGCGTCCGGTCGGCGATGCCGAGCGACAGCGCGGCGAAGTACGCGCGCTGGAATACCTTCCAGTCTTCCTCCGGGTGCCATGAGGCCGGCAGGAAACGCCACTGCACGCGCGCCGCCGGCAGCGCCGCCCTGAGACGGTCGATCACCGGATAGAAATGATTGCAGGCCGGGCAGGCGTAGGAGAACACCTCGACCATCTCGATCTTGCCCGCCGCGACGGCGGTCGGCTGCGCGGGGCGCAACAGGAAATAATGCTGGCCCTCCGTCCATGGCGGCACGGGCTGCGCGACCGCCACTCCGGCGGCCCAGGCTGCCAACAGGATCGAGACGGCACGCTTCATGAGTCCTTCCCCAGGCTATCCGGTGCGAGCCAACACAATAGCATCACGGGCCGCCATCGCAAGCGCCCGCTTCCGCCGCATTTCACGCGCGCGCCGGATCCGGCCCCGGGCCTGCGCCAGTGCGCGCCGTTGCCCGCGATGGTGGCGGGCGAAGCGCTTGAGTTCGTGTTGCAGCAGCTCGAGGTCGGTGACGGCGCCCAGTTCCTTCTGCAGGCGGCGCAGCGTGAGGCGCTCGCCGGGCGACACGCGCAGGCCGAGCCTGGGCGCCAGGTCGAGCTGGTAGCGGCACAGCTTGATCGCGACGCGCGCCCGATGCAGCGCCTCGATGCCACCGGTGCGCATGCGCCGGCACGCGGCGCGCACGTTGCGCCGGCTGCGGTCGATGCAGCCGCGCGCGCCGTCCGCGGGTCGGGCGCTGGCCGCGCGCTTGCGCGCGAGCCGCACGATCCGCCGCGTCGTCCGGCGCGGCCGCGCCGCCTCGAGCCCGGCGATCGCCCGGCGTTGATGGCGCCGGATGTCCTCGCGCAGCGAAGCCAGCACGGCGTCGAGCAGCGGCCGCAGCCCGCGCCAGCCGGCGCGCATGCGCCGCAGGTGCGCGCGCGTCGCCTGCAGGTCGCGCAGCCGCGCGCACTTGCGGAACGGCCGACGCAGCTCGCGCGCGAGCCCGCGCCATTTGCCGCTGGGCGCGAGCGCGGCGGCGAACTCCAGCAGCGCGAGCATGCGCCGCGTCGCGATGCGCAGCGCGTGGATGTCGCGCGGGCGGCCGGTGCGCGCCGTGTGCAGCGCCCGCACGTAGAGCGCCGATTCGGCGCGCAGCGCGGGCACCAGGCGATCCTGCTCCGCGGCGGCGGCGAACTCCGGTGCGCGGGCGTTCATGTCCATTCCTCCAGCCGGACGCGCGCGCCGCTCGCGCTGCTGCGGTGCGCGGCTTCGATCACCTGCAGCACCTGGCGCGCGGCCGCCGGCGCCACCGGCGGTATGGGCGCCACCGCGCCGCCGCTGCGCTCCTCGATCGCGCGGCGCACCGCCCGATAGTAGACCGCCCAGCGGCCGCGCTCGGCCGGCACGCGGCGGGCCCGGCCGGTCGCGCCATGGGTGATGTGCCCGCCGGCCGGCAGCGGATTCAGGCCGAAGCCCTGCTCCGCGGGCCGCATGCCGGCGCGCAGCTGGTCTTCCTGCGGATCGAGCGAATCGCTCGCATAGCTGCCGAGCTCGCCGTGCACGCGAAAGCGCGGACCGGCTTCGGCGGCGAGCGAGCTCACGCCGAGCACGATGCGCACCCGTCCCTTGCCCATGCGCAGCTCGAAGGCGTCCTCGACCGTCGCGCCGCTGCGCTGCGCATGCAGGTCGGCCTGCACCCACTCGGGCATGCCGAACAGGTGCAAGGCCTGGTCGATGAGGTGCGTGCCGAGGTCGTGCAGGACGCCGCCGCCGTGCGCCGCCTGTTCGCGCCAGCGGTCGGCCACCGCGGGCCGATAGCGGTTCCAGCGCGCCTCGAATTCCAGCACCGTGCCCAGCGCGCCCTCATCGAGGACCCGCCTCAGCGTCAGGAAATCGCTGTCCCAGCGGCGGTTGTGGAAGGGGCTCAACATCAGCGCCGAGGATGCGGCCGCCTGCATCAGGCGATCGACGCCCGCGACGCCCAGCGCCATCGGCTTGTCGACGACCACGTGCTTGCCCGCCGCAAGCGCGGCCATCGCCTGCGGCTCGTGCAGGTCGTTCGGCGTGGCGATCACGACCAGGTCGAGGTCGGGCAGGCCGAGCAGCGCATCGAGATCGGGCAGCACGCGGGCCGCGGGCAGCATGGCGCGCACGGCCTCGTCCTGCCTCGAGACCACGCCGGCGATCGAGATGCCGCAGGCCTGCAGGAGCGGCGCGTGGAACACGCGGCCGGCGAGTCCGAATCCGACCAATCCCGCGCTGATCGCCATGCTAGTCCATCGGCCAGGGCAGGGATTTCGGCAGCCGCAGCGTCGGCGCACCGACCCGGCGCCTGGCGGCCGCGCCCGCTTCCACCGCGCGCCACCAGGGCGTGACCGGCCCGGCCTGCGCCGGTTCAACCGGTTCACCGAGCTGCGGCATCATCAGCCGCGCACCGGTCTTCGGCGCCCGCGCCAGCAGCGTCTCGGCCGGCTCGTCCCAGGCGTGCATCGCCAGGCTGAAGGTGCCCCAGTGCACCGGCAGGAACACGCCGCCGCCGAGCAGCTCGAAGGCCTGCAGCGCATGCTCGGGCCCGAGGTGGATGTCGCCCCAGGCGGGATGGAACGCGCCCACTTCCAGCATCACCAGGTCGAAGGGACCGAGGCGCGCGCGGATCTGCGCGTATTCGTCGGTGAGCCCGGTGTCGCCGCTGAAGAAGACCGCGTGCCGGGGCGAGCGGATCGCGATCGACGACCACAGCGTCGCGTTCCGGTCATTGAGGCTGCGGCCCGAGAAATGCTGCGACGGCGCCGCGGTGATCGTCAGTTCCGTGCCTGGCAGACGGTGTGACTCCCACCAGTCGAGCTCGGTGATGCGTTCCGGGTCCACGCCCCAGTACTCGAGATGCGCGCCGACGCCGAGCGAGGTCACGAACGGGACCTCGAGCTTGCGCAGTTCGCGGATCGTCGGATAGTCGAGGTGGTCGTAGTGGTCGTGCGAGATGACCACCGCATCGAGCGGCGGCAGTTCGCGCAGCGCCACCGGCACCGGCTGGAAGCGCTTCGGGCCGGCGAAGCGCGCCGGCGATGCGCGCGGGCCCCACACCGGATCGGTCAGCACGCGCGCGCCGTCGATCTCCAGCAGCACGGTCGAGTGGCCGAGCCAGGTGACGCGCAGCCCGCTGCCGGGCTTGCGCCGCCAGGCATCGAGCGGATCGCGCGCCGGGAGCGGCGCGCGCGGCACGCGCCGCTCGCCGCCGCAGAGGAATTCCGCCAGCGAGGGCATCGGCACGGCCGGATCGCGCAATCCCGGCATGACGGGATGGACATTGCGAAACCGGTCGCCGGCCCACGCCGGCGAGGCACGCACGCGCTCCAGACGCTGGCCCTGCGGCCGCTTGCCCAGCGATTTCATGCCAGCATTGTAGGGCCTGTCCGCATCCGGAACATCGCTGTCCCGCGGCCGGCCGGGAGCGCGCGCCGCCCGGCAGCCCGGCAATCCGCCGAGCGGCCAGGCGGCGCCGGTCGGGCGCCGCGGGCTAGAGCGGCACCGCCTTGACCGCCAGCACCTTGCCGGTGGCGCTCAGCTCGCAGGAGGCGCGCGCGACCGCCTGCCCGGTGCGTGGATTGTAGGCCGTCAGTTCAAGCTGGCTCGGCGAGCCCAGCAGGTCGTCGATGCCATAGAAGCTGGCGGCCTTGATCTTCGGCGCCGGCTTCTCGGGCGTGGCCAGGCCGGCGACGAAGGCTTCGGCGCAGGCGTGGGCGGCCATGGCCCCGGGACCCGCGGCCAGCGATGCTGCGGGCAGCAGCGCGATGGAGAGTGCGGCCAGCGCCGCGTGTTTTACGTTGCTCATGTGGGTGTCAGCTCCGATGAGTGGTTGGGGGAAGCAGTCCACCCAAACGTAGCGGCAGCCATCGGGCGCGACAAACGATCAAATTTCCGGGCAGGCCAAATTCCGCTCACGCAGGCTCGCGCCCAGGGCGGGCTTGAACTCCGCCTCGAGCCAGTTGAGCAGGTCGCGCACGGCCCCGCGGTGCGCATCCGTGGTGCGCGCGACGGCGTAATAGCTCTCGCCTGCACCGATCTCGTGCGCGAACACGCGCGTCAGCGTGCCGGCGGCGAAACGCGCGCGCGTCAGCGGCGTCGCCACGAGCGCGAAGCCGACGCCGCGCTCGGCGGCGTCGACGACCGCGGACATCGTGTCGAAGCGGATCAGCTGGCGCGGCTGGAGCGGCGCCAGCCCCGCGGCCTGCGCCCAGCGGTCCCACAGGTCCGCGCGGCGCGCGTGCACGATCAGCGATTGGCCCGCCAGGTCGCCGTATTCGCGCACCCCGGAGCTGCGCAGCAGCGCCGGGGCGCAGGCCGGCACGAAGCCCTGCGCGAACAGTGCGCGCGCCACCAGGCCCGGCCACTTGCCCGGCCCGAGCGTGACCGAGACGTCCACGTCGTCGGCGTGCGGCTCGGGTGGCGCCGAGCGTGTCGCGATCTGCAGGTCGGTGTGCGGGTGCGCGGCGCTGTAGGCCCCGAGCCGTGGCAGCAGCAGTTCCTGCGCGAAGAACGGCGGCACCTGCAGCCGCAACGGCACGCGCGCGCGCGGCCGGCGCACGGCGGCCGTGGCCGCCTCGAGCGCGGCGAAGGCCGGATCGATCTGCTCGAGCAGCCGCCGGCCCGCCTCGGTCAATTCCAGCGAGCGCGGATTGCGGCGGAACAGCGCGACGCCGAGCTGCTGTTCGAGCCCGCGCACCTGGTGGCTGACCGCCGAAGGCGTGAGGAACAGCTCCACCGCCGCGGCCGCAAAGCTGCCGCGCCGCGCGGCGATCTGGAAAGTCTTCAGGAATTTCAGGGAAGCTGCGGACACGGCGCCACGATCCACGGACGGCACTGCCCCGCATCGAGCAAGCGGCATGCCATCCGCGCCTGGCCTCGGGCCCCGGCATCCCGCGGCCGCGCGCCGGCCCTCAGCGGATGTCGAGCTCGAAGGGCACGGCGGGCAGGCCCACCGCGTTGACGAGATTGGTCACCGGACTGCCGGCCCAGGCGTAGCGCACGCGCAGCGCGTGCTCCCCGCGCTGCTCCTCGAGCACGACGTCGGCACCCTCGACCACCGCATCGGCGTAGCGGCAGCGTTGCGGCGCGCTGCACAGCTCGAACCCCGCTGGCCGGTTCGATGCCAGCACGCGCAGGCCCCCGTCGGCATGCGCGAATGAAATGACGATGCGGCCGCCGCTGCGCCGCGCCGCGTGCGGCGTGGGCCCGGAATCCTCGAGTGCCTCGCCGTAGACGCGATGACGCGCCAGCAGCGCGAGGCGCCGGCCGACCTCCTGCTTGTTGGTCGGATGGATGTCGTAGGGGTCGCCGATGTCGATCGCCACGGCGAGGCCCGAATGCGCATCGCTCTCAGCGACGCGGCGCTGCACGTCGCGCAACGCGGCCCAGCCCGACTCGACCGGGCCCGGGACCGCCGGCCCGAAACCGGCCAGCTGCACGATGAAGAACGGGAGCTGCGCTCCGAATTGCGCGCGCCAGTCCGACATCAACGCCGGCAGCAGCCGCGCGTACTCGCCCGGTTCCGAGACGTTCGATTCGCCCTGGTACCACAGTATGCCGCGCAAGCGCAGCGGCGCGAGCGGCGCGATCATGCCGTCGTGCAGCGTCGTCGCGCCGATCGGCGCCAGCCACGGCGCGTGCGGCAGCGCGCCGATGCTCGCGAGCTCACCGGCGATGTGGTAGCGCCACTCGAGCGCCAGCGGCACGCTCGTGCCATCGCCGAGATCGAGTCGCCGCGCCCCGGGCGGCGACCACATGCCGCCGCCGCCGCCGGTGTCGAGCACGCGCACCGCGATCTGGTTGCTGCCCGCATGCAGCAGGCCGGGCGGCAACGCGTAGTCGCGCGGCACGTCCCAGCCCTCGAAGCCGCCGACGCGCTGCCCGTTGACCCAGGTGGTGTCGACATCGTCGATTGCACCGAGGCGCAGGTGCGCGCGCTGCGCGGCCTGCGCGGCGCTCAGCTGCACCGTCGAACGGAACCACACCACGCCGTCGAAATTGGCCAGCGCCGGGATGCCCGCGTCCTCCCAGTCGCCCCCGAGACGCATCGTGGCCCAGGCGCTGTCGTCGAAATTCGTGGCGCCGAATTCGGGCGGGCCGATCGCCGCGACCGGGCGTCCTTGCCACCATCGATCGACGATGGCCTGCCAACCGGCTACCGCCCCGGCCGGATCACGCGCATGGCGCGCCAGCAGCGCCAGCGATTCATCGTAGCCGCCGAGCGCGTGCAGCGCGTCGGCGCTCAGCCAGGCCTGGATCGCCGATCCGCCCCAGCTGGCATCGACCAGCCCCACGGCCATGTGTTGCGTGCGCTCGATGTCGCGGCCGAAGAAATAGCAGGCGGCCGAGAAATCGCGCACCGTCGCCGGCGTGGCCGGTTGCCAGGCGGGCGGGGTCTCGAAATCGCGCCGCGGAGCTTCCGCGCTGTGGCGGGCGACCTGCAGCAGCCGGATGCGCGCATTGCTGCCGTTGGCGATCTCGGTCTCGAGGTTCGCGACGCGGCGCACCTGCATCTCCATGTTGGACTGGCCGGAGCACAACCACACGTCGCCGATGTAGAGATCGCGCGCTTCGGCGCTGGCGCCGGCCGCGTCGCGCACGCTGATGCCGACCGGTCCGCCGGCCGGCATCGCGGGCAGCTGCGCCTGCCAGCGGCCCGCGGCGTCGGCGGCCACGTGCGCGCGCGCGCCGCCCAGGTCGACATCGAGCGCAATGCCCGGGGCAGCCGTACCCGCGAGCGTGATGGGCTCATCGCGCTGCAGCACCGCGTGGTCGGTGAATTGCGGCGCCAGCGTGGGTGCGCCGGCCGCGACTTCGAGCGCCATTGCCGGCTGTGCGAATGCGCAGGCGGCGGCCAGCGCGCAGCCGCAACGGAAATGTGGCGCGGTCATGGCGATCACTGCTCGGCGGCGCGCGGCAGGCACACGGCGCCGGCCGGATCGGTGCTGAGCTGCACGCCCACGATCGACACGGCGAAGCGGCCTGTGCTGCGCATCGAAAACGGCGCGATGACGTGGCTCATGTCGGCGCCGGCGTCGCGGAAGCAGGACAACTTCACCTTGAGCGTCCGCCATTCGCCGGGCGGCGACGCCCGCAGCACCTCGCCCGCATCGAGCGCGCTGCCTTCGCACGACGGCGCGCACTGCATCGCGAGCTGCACCGGCCCCACGGGCGGCACGTCGACGCGATAGTCGATCTGCAGCGCCAGATCGCCATTGGTCTGCCGCCCCAGGTCGGTGGGCTCGGCGGAGATCGCCAGTTCCGCCGGTGCGGCGCCGCGCCACTCGAAGGCGCGCGCCGCCTCCTGCACGCCGCCGGCGTCGACGGCATGCACGACGAGGCTGCCGTCCGGGGGCATCGACCAATGCCATGGCGCGGGCGTATGGCCGCGGAAGAAATAGCGCTCGACGTTCCACGCCTGCCCGGCCACGCCCGATTCCTCGGGCAGCTTCCCGAGCGTCGCGGTGGAACGGTAGTCGAGGCCGAACCCACGCGCGAACAGCGGCGTGCCGCCGCCCTGCGCGGCGGGCAGGGCCTTGCCCGGCCACGCGAACGACAGCCGCCCGGTGAAATCGTGGCGCGGCCTGCCCGCGGCGTCGCCCACGAGCACGTCGGCGACGCCGCCGCCTTCGGTACCCGGGTACCACGCGGCGACGAACGCGTCACTGGCATTGAGCTCCGGATTCACCCACAGCGGACGGCCCGAGAGGAACACGGCCACGACCGGGATGCCCTGCGCGTGCAACCGCACCAGCAGCGCGAGATCGTCCTTCTGCCCGGGTTCGTATTCCAGGTTGCGCAGGTCGCCGACCATCTCGGCGTACGGGATCTCGCCGAAGACGACCACCGCAGCGTCGGGGCGCTGCGTGAACTGCCCATCGGCGCTGAACTCGGCGCTACCGCCGCCCGCGGCGAGCGCGTCGCGCAACCCCGCGTAGATCGACTCACCGCCCGGGAAATCGCTGTTCTTGTTGCCCGTCCCCTGCCACGAGAGCGTCCACCCGCCGCACTGGCGCCCGATGTCGTCGGCCGCGGCGCCGGCGACCAGCACGTGCGCGTTGGCGCGCAGCGGCAGCACTCCGCCGTTGTTCTTCAGCAGCACCAGCGATTCGCGCACCGCCCGGCGCGCGATGGCGCGGTGCGCGGGCGCGCCGATCAGGTCGAGGCGCCCTTCATACGGCCGCGCCGGATCGAACAGGCCCAGCTTGAACTTGACGCGCAGGATGCGCCGCGCCGCATCGTCGATGCGGGCCAGCGGGATCACGCCGCCGCGCACCTCGGCGAGCGTCGCGAGGTAGAGTTCCTTCCAGTGGTCCGGGGCCATCACCATGTCGAGGCCCGCGTTGATCGTCGCCGCGCAATCGGAAGGCGTGCAGCCCGGCACCTGCCCATGCCCGTTCCAGTCACCGATGACGAAGCCGTCGAAGCCCAGGCGGCCCTTCAGCACGTCCGTGAGCAGGCTACGGTTGCCGTGCATCTTGTGGCCTTGCCAGCTCGAGTACGAAGCCATCACCGTCAGCACGCCGGCGGGGATCGCGCCCAGGTAGCCCTGCGCATGCGTGTCGATCAGCGTGGCTTCGTCGACGTCGGCGTCCCCCTGGTCGACGCCATCGCGCGTGCCGCCGTCGCCGAGGAAGTGCTTGGCGGATGCCGCGACGTGGCCATGCTGCAGCAGGCCGCCGCGCGACACATCGCCCTGGAGCCCCTGCACCATTTCGCCGGCGTAGGCGCGCACCAGCGCGGGATCCTCCGAATAGCCCTCGTAGGCGCGTCCCCAGCGCGTGTCCTGCGGCACCGCCAGGGTCGGGCCGAAGGCCCAGTCGATGCCCGATGCAGCCACCTCGACCGCGGTCGCCGCGCCGATCCGGCGCAGCAGCGCCGGATCGTGCATCGCGCCGAGCGCGATGTTGTGCGGGAACAGCGTCGCGCCGACGATGTTGTTGTTGCCGTGCACGGCATCGATGCCGAACATCACCGGCACCGGCACGTGCCCGGCACGCGTTTCCACCGACACGGCGCGGAACGCGCGCGCGGTGTCGATCCAGGCTTGCGTCGGCGCGCGATCGTCGGCCCCCAACGGCGGCGTGCTGCCGCCGGCGAGGATCGAGCCGATCGGATAGCGGCGCAGGTCGTCTGGGACGATATGCCCGATGTCGGCCTGGATCAGCTGCCCGACTTTTTCCTCGAGGCTCATGCGCGCGAGCAGGGCGCTGACGCGCGCTTCCGTGCGGGCATCGACGAGGCCGGCGCTGTGCGTGCGCGGCCAGAGCGCCGGATGCGCGACGCCCCGCTGCGCGCCGGCGGGCGCTGCGCTCGCGCCCGGCTCCGCGTGCAGCTGCAACGCCACCAGCGACAATGCGAGGAACCCGGGCAGCATCCGGCCGCGCGCGCGGTGCATCCTGGCGTTTGGCATGGCGTTTCGTGGTCCTTCAGGCCTGGTGGGTTCCGGTCGCGGCCGCGCGCGCTCGCGCGTCCGCGCCACGTCCCGGCGGCATGATGCAGGTGTCCTGCCCTGCGCGCAATTGCGCCATGCGCCGGCAAGCGCCGGGGTCCGCGGCCGGCGATGATCTGCGCGCCGATTCGCTGGATTCGCGCGCGGCTTCCACTGCACAATCGGCGCCGCGATCCAGCGGCGGAGCGGGCGATGGGCGTCAATCGGGCGATCGGATGGGACCTGGACGGCCTGCCGCGCATCGTGCGCGGTGAAGGCAGCTACCTGGTCGATGCCGCCGGCAAGCGCTACCTGGACGGTTCAGGCGGGCCGGCCGCGTTCAGCCTCGGCCACGCCCATCCGGAGGTGAACGCCGCGATCACCGCGCAGCTCGCGCGGGTCGCCTGCGGCTACCGCTACCTGTTCACCAGCGAACCGCTCGAGCAGCTCACCGCGACGGTGCTGCGCCATTGCGGCGCGGACTTCGGGCACGTCGTCTACTGTGCCAGCGGATCGGAGGCGGTCGAGGGCGCGATGAAGGTCGCGCTGCAGTACTGGAACGCGCGCGGACAGCCATCGAAGTGCCGCTTCATCGCGCGGCAGCGCTCGTACCACGGCAGCACGCTCGGCGCGCTGTCGCTGTCCGGATTCGCCGAGCGCCGCGCGCCGTTCGCGCGCAGCCTGCTCGACGTGTCGTTCGTATCCGCCGCCAACGCCTACCGTCCGCCGCCAGGCGTCGCCGTCGACGCATTGGTGCCATTCCTGGCAGCGGAACTGGACGCACGCATCACGGCCCTCGGCGCCGGCAACGTGGCCGCATTCGTGTTCGAACCCGTGGTCGGCGCCGCCGGCGGCGTCGTGCCGGCGCCGCCGGGCTACGCGCAGGCGATGCGCGCCGTGTGCGATCGGCACGACGTGCTGATGATCGCCGATGAGGTGATGTGCGGCTCGGGGCGCTGCGGCACCTGGAGCGCGATGGCGCACGAGGGCGTCGTGCCGGACATCATCGCGGTCGCCAAGGGGCTGGCCGGCGGCTACATCCCGCTCGGCGCGACCGTGTTCCGGCGCGCGCTCGGCGCGACGATCATCGAGGCG
>DATKLZ010000007.1:0-3566 GCA_035542135.1 Steroidobacteraceae bacterium
TCGCGCAAGAGCTGGGCGGCCGGCGACGCCACGGCGCGCGCCGTGCGCCAGGCCCTGATCGCGCTGGCCGGCGAGATGGGCTACCCCTCGGCGCTGAGCGCGCCGGCGTGGGGCTTCCAGGACGTGCTGTTCAAGGGCAAGCCGCTGGTCGCGCCGCAGCCCTTCGGCAGCTACGTCATGGAGAACGTGCTGTTCAAGATCAGCTACCCGGCCGAGTTCCACGCGCAGACCGCGGTCGAGTGCGCGCTGCGTCTCCATGGCGAGGTGCGCGACCGGCTCGGCGACATCGAGCGCGTGGTGATCGAGACCCAGGAGCCGGGCGTGCGCATCATCGACAAGGCCGGTCCGCTGGCCAACCCGGCGGACCGCGACCACTGCATCCAGTACATGGTCGCCGTGCCGCTGATCTTCGGGCGCTTGTCTGCAAGCGACTACGAGGATTCCGTTGCCGCCGATCCGCGCATCGATGCCTTGCGCGGGCGGATGCAGGTCAGGGAGAATGAGCGCTTCACCGCCGACTACTACCAACGCGACAAGCGCTTCATCGGCAATGCCGTGCAGGTGTTCTTCCGGGACGGCACGGCCACCGCGCGCGTGCAGGTAGACTACCCGGTGGGGCATCGGCTGCGTCGCGCCGAGGGCGAACCGCTGCTGGTGCGGAAGTTCGAGGACAGCGTGCGTGCGCGCTTCGGCGCGCCGCAGGCACAGCGGATCATCGCCCGCTTTGCCGAACGGAGCGCGCTCGCGGCGATGCGCGTGGATGAACTGATGGGCCTGCTGGTCGGGCCGAAGGTGACGGAGCAACCATGAAGATCCTGGTCGGCGTCAAGCGCGTTGTCGACTACAACGTCCGCGTGCGGGTCAAGCCCGACGGCAGCGGCGTGGCGCTCGATGGCGTCAAGATGAGCATCAATCCCTTCGACGAGATCGCGCTCGAAGAGGCGTTGCGCATCCGCGAGCGCGGGCAGGCCACCGAAGTGATCGCCGTCGCGATCGGCCCCGATGACGTGCAGACGCAGCTGCGCAGCGCGCTGGCGATGGGCGCCGATCGCGCCATCCTCGTGAAGTGCGACGCCGAGGTCGAGCCGCGCGATGTCGCGCGCACGCTGCTCGCCGTCATCCGGCAGGAAGGCATCGGCCTCGCGTTCCTCGGCAAGCAGGCGATCGACGATGATGCCGGCCAGACCGGGCAGATGCTGGCTGCACTGTGGGATCGCCCGCAGGTGAGCTTCGCCTCGAAGGTCGAGATCAACGGCGCGGTGGCGCGGGTCACGCGCGAAGTGGACAGCGGCCTCGAGACGCTCGAGGTCGACCTGCCGGCCGTGATCACCAGCGACCTGCGGCTGAACGAGCCGCGCTACATCAAGCTGCCCGACATCATGAAGGCGAAGAAGAAGCCGCTGGCGGTCACCGACCTGGCCGCGCTTGGCGTGAACCACGCGCCGCAGTTCAAGGTGCTGAAGACCGAATCGCCCCCGCAGCGCACGCGCGGCATCATCGTCAAGGATGTTCCCGAACTGGTTGCCGAACTGAAGAAGCGCGGGGTGCTGTCATGAGCAAGGTGCTGGTCATTGCCGACCACGATGGCAAGCGCCTCGGCGCGGGCGCGGCGCGCTGCATCACGGCCGCGGGCAAGCTCGGCGCGGCCGAGATCCACATCGCCGTGCTGGCATCGCCAGCCGCCGCCATCGCCGCCGAGGCGGCCGCGCTCGCGGGCGTCGGCAAGGTGCTGGTGGTCGAGCGCGCCGAGAACGCGCATCCGCTCGCCGCGGTGCTGGCGCCGCAGGTGGTCAAGCTGGCCGCCGCCTACGACTACGTGATCGGTCCATCGAACACCTTCGGCAAGGACCTGCTGCCGCGCGTCGCGGCGCTCCTGGGCGTGGGCCAGGTGAGCGACCTGATGTCGGTGGAAGGGCCGCACACCTTCAAGCGCCCGATCTACGCCGGCAACGCGATCATCACGGTCGAATCGCCGGCCGGTGCGAAGCTGGTGGCGACGATCCGCACCGCCTCGTTCGCCGCGGCGGGCAGCGGCGCTCCGGCGCCGATCGAAGCGGCCAGCACCGATGCCGTGCTGCCCACGCACACGCGCTTCGTGAGCCTGAATGCCGTGACGAACGATCGTCCCGACCTGCAGTCGGCGGCGCGCGTCGTCTCGGGCGGCCGCGCGCTCGGCAGCGCCGACAACTTCAAGATCATCTACGCGCTGGCCGACCGCATGGGCGCCGCGGTCGGCGCCTCGCGCGCCGCGGTCGATGCCGGCTACGTGCCGAGCGACATGCAGGTGGGCCAGACCGGCAAGATCATCGCGCCGGCGCTGTACATGGCGATCGGCATCTCGGGCGCGATCCAGCACCTGACCGGCATCAAGGACGCGCGCACGATCGTCGCGATCAACAAGGATCCGGAAGCGCCGATCTTCGAGGTCGCCGACGTCGGCCTGGTCGCCGACCTGTTCAAGGTCGTGCCGGAATTGACGGCGGCGCTCTCGTAGGGCCGGCCGCCACGGGCCGAAGCAGCAGGGCGGTCTGAACCAGCGACCCTACTGGAGCGACACGGTCCCCGACCCCGATGGGGCGGATGCCGCGGCCTTGCCTGCGCGCGTCGATGTCGCCGTGATCGGCGGCGGCATCACCGGCTTGAGCGCCGCGCTGGCGCTGCGCCGCCGCGGCGCGAGCGTCGCGGTGCTCGAGGCACACGGTGCCGGCTGGGGTGCGAGCTCGCGGAACGGGGGCATGGTGCTGACCGGGCTCAAGGTCGACGCCGCCACGCTGGTCTCGCGCTACGGCCTGCCGCTCGCGCGCGAATTGTTCAAGGCTTCGGTCGATTCAGTCGATGCGGTCGAACAGCTCGTGCGCCGCGAGCGCATCGACTGCCAGTTCGTGCGCCGCGGCCACCTCGCGCTCGCCAGCAAGCGCGGGCACTACGCGGGCTTCGAGCGCAGCGCCGAGCTGCTGGCGCGGGACTTCAACCACCCGACGCGGCTCGTGCCGCGCGCCGGGCTGCCGGCGGAGATCGGCTCCGGGCTCTACCACGGCGGGCTCGTCGACGAAGCAAGCGGCGGCATCAATCCGGCGCAATACGTGGCCGGGCTCGCGCGCGCCGCGCGGGGCGCCGGTGCGCTGCTGCGCGCGAACGCGCGCGTGCGGCGCATCGCGAGGCAGGGCGCGCAGTGGCGTGTGACGACCGAGCGTGGCGAGGTGGCGGCGGACGACATCCTGGTCGCGACCAGCGGCTACACCGGCGCGGCCACGCCGGCGCTGCGCCGCCGGCTGCTGCCGATCGGTTCCTACGTGATCGCGACCGAGCCCCTGCCCGAGGCGCTGGCGCAGGAACTGAGCCCGACCGGGCGGATGATGTACGACTCGCGCCATTTCCTGCACTACTTCCGGCTCACCGCGGACCGGCGCCTGCTGATCGGCGGTCGCGCGCGCTTCGTGCCCGAGAGCGATGACACGGTGCGCGCGAGCGCCGCCGAGCTGCGCGCCGGCATGCTCGCGATCTACCCGCAGCTGCGCGATGCGCGCATCGAATACGCCTGGGGCGGCACGCTCGATTTCGCCTTC
>DATKLZ010000008.1:0-3252 GCA_035542135.1 Steroidobacteraceae bacterium
GTGCAATGGCGCCTGCGCGACTGGGGCATTTCGCGCCAGCGCTACTGGGGTTGCCCGATTCCGCTCGTGCATTGCGCGGCCTGCGGCGAGGTGCCGGTGCCCGACGCCGACCTGCCGGTACGGCTCCCCGAGGACCTGGTGCCCGATGGCTCGGGCAATCCGCTGGCGAAATCCGCGGCGTTCCTCGACTGCCGCTGCCCGAAGTGCGGCAAGCCGGCGCGCCGCGAAACCGACACGATGGATACCTTCGTCGATTCTTCCTGGTATTTCCTGCGTTTCGCGAGCAGCGACCAGCACGCCGCGCCGGTCGACGAGCGGGTGCAGTACTGGCTGCCGGTCGACCAGTACATCGGCGGCATCGAGCATGCGATCCTGCACCTGCTGTATTCGCGCTTCTGGACGCGCGCGATGCGCGACCTGGGCCTGCTCCAGCTCGCCGAGCCGTTCTCGAAGCTGCTGACGCAGGGCATGGTGCTGAACCAGATCTACTATCGGCAGCCGGCGGCGGGCCGGCGGCAGTTCATCAATCCGGCCGAGGTCGAGCTGCGCACCGATGCAGCCGGGGCGCGCACGGCGGTGTGGCTGGCCGACGGCCAGCCGGTCGAGCAGGGCGGCCTCGGCACGATGTCGAAGTCGAAGAACAACGGCGTCGACCCGCAGAGCATGGTGGAGAAATACGGCGCCGACACCGCGCGGCTGTTCATGATGTTCGCCTCGCCCCCCGAGCAGACGCTCGAGTGGTCCGAGGAGGGCGTGCAGGGGCAGTACCGGTTCCTGCGGCGCCTGTGGAAGGCGGTGCACGAGCATGTGAGCGCGGCGCCGGTCGACCCCCACCAGGGTTTGATCAGGATCGCCGCGGCAGGCGCCAGCGCCACGGCCGGCGCGGCGTTGGGCGCGGCGGCCGCGCAGCTGCGGCGGCAGACGCACCACACGCTCGAGCGCGTCACCGGCGACATCGCGCGCCGGCGCGTGTTCAACACCGCGATCGCCGCGACGATGGAACTGCTGAACGCGGTGAGCCGCTACGACGAGGCCGGCTCGGCGGCGCGCGCCGTGCGGCACGAGGCGCTCGAGGTCATCGTGCTGTGCCTCTCGCCGATGGTGCCGCACATCTGCCACGAGCTCTGGCACGCGCTCGGCCACGAGGGCGCGCTGGTCGACGAGGCCTGGCCGCAGCCCGACGCGACCGCGCTGAAGCAGGACACGGTCGAGATCATCGTGCAGGTGAACGGCAAGTTGCGCGGCCGCGTGCAGGTGGCGAGCGGGGCCGACCAGGCCACCGCGCAGGCCGCGGCGCTGGCCGACGAGGGCGTGCGCCGCTTCGCCGGCGAAGCCCCGCCGCGGCGCGTGGTCTACGTGCCCGGCAAGCTGCTCAACATCGTGGTCTGATGCGCGCCGCACGGGCACTTGCCGGGTTTGCGCTCGCGGCGCTGTTGATGCAGGGCTGCGGATTCCACCTGCAGGGCACTCATCCGCTGCCGCGCTCGCTCGCCAGCGCGCGGCTCGAGGCCCGTGACACGCAGACCGATTTCTACGCCTCGCTCCGCGCCTCGCTGCTCGATTCCGGCGCGCGGCTCGATGGCCCGCCCGGGGACGCGGCCACGATCCGAATCCTCGACGACGCCGCGAGCGAGAAGGTGCTGACCGTGTCGGCGCGCAACATCCCGACCGCCTACCAGCTGAGCTATCGCGTGCGGCTGTCGGTCGAATACCAGGGGCGCGAGCTGTTGCCGGCCGAGACGCACACGGTGACGCGCGAATACAGCTTCGATGAGACCACGCTGCTCGCCAAGCAGCGCGAACGCGACGTGCTGCAGCAGGCGCTCGCCGACGACCTCGTCGCGCTGGTCATGCGCCGGCTCGCGACGCTGTAGATCCCATGCGCGGCCTGCGGGCATGAACAGGCCGTAGCCAGCGATGCTGCGGCTCGCCGATTGCGACCACGGCGCCCTGGCTCGGCTGCTGTACGCCTATGGCCTCGACCTGCGGCTGGTCGCGGCGGGCGATGCGATTCCGGGTTCGTACTGGGGCGAGAGCGAGGCGGGCCTGAAGGGCAACACGCTGCTGGCGCGGCACGACACGCCGATCCATTCGATATTGCACGAAGCGGCGCACTACATCTGCATGACACCCGAGCGCCGCGTCGGCCTCGACCGCGATGCCGGCGGCGATGACGACGAGGAGCACGCCGTGTGCTACCTGCAGGTGCTGCTGGCCGACGGCGTGCGCGGCTTCGGCCGCGAGCGGGCGTTCCGCGACATGGACGAGTGGGGCTACAGTTTCCGGCTCGGCAGCACCCGCGCCTGGTTCGAGCAGGATGCGCAAGCGGCGCGGGAGTGGCTGCAAGCGCGCGGCATCATCGATGCAGACGCCGCGTTGACGGGTGGATTGCGGGACGGCTAGTCGCGCCGCCGCGGGCTAGGGCCGGCGTGCGCGCCGCACGCCGCGCCGCGAGAAGCGATCGGTCGCCGCGACCAGCTCGCGCACGTTGCTGGGCTCGAAGGCCGAGTGGCCGGCATCGGGCGTGATGCGCAAGTCCGCTTCCGGCCAGGCTCTGTGCAGCGCCCAGGCGCTGCGCGCCGGGCAGACGACATCGTACCGTCCCTGCACGATGACGCCCGGAATATGGCGGATTTTGTGCACGTCGCGCAGCAGTTGATCTTCGTGCTTGAGGAACCCGCGGTTGACGAAGTAATGGCATTCGATGCGCGCGAAGGCCGCGGCGACGTCGGGATCGCCGAACTTGGCGATGTCGGTCTCCTTCGCGCGCAGGTAGCTGGTGGCCGCTTCCCACACCGACCAGGCGTAGGCGGCGCGGGCGCGAGTCTTCGCGTTGCGCGAGGTGAGGCGCCGGTAATAGGCGCGCATCATGTCGCCGCGTTCGCGCTTCGGGATCTGCGCGACGAATTTCTCCCACAGGTCGGGGAACAGCGAGGCCGCGCCGAGTTCGTCCTGGTAGAACCACTCGAGCTCCGGGCGGCGCAACAGGAAAATGCCGCGCAGCACGAGTTCCGTGACGCGGCGTGGATGGCGCTGCGCGTAGGCGAGCGCGAGCGTCGATCCCCACGAGCCGCCGAACACCTGCCAGCGGCGGATGCCGAGGTGTTCGCGCAAGCGTTCGATGTCGTCGACCAGGTCCCACGTGGTGTTCGCGACCAGCGAGGCGTGCGGGCGGCTCTTGCCACAGCCGCGCTGGTCGAACAGCACGATGCGGTAGCGGCGCGGATTGAAGAACCGGCGCATCGCCGGGCT
>DATKLZ010000009.1:0-4916 GCA_035542135.1 Steroidobacteraceae bacterium
CTGCCGGGAGCGCGGGGTCTTGGGTGTAGGGAAACCTTGCGAGCGGGGCCCGATATGTCCATTTCGGTCTTCGTGGCGGACGACCACGCCGTGGTGCGTGACGGACTCGTCGCTTTGCTGCGCACGCACCCGGGGATCGACATCGCGGGCACGGCCTCGAACGGCACCGAAGCGGTGGCGAAGGTGCTGCAGGCCAGGCCACGGATCGTGATCCTCGACATCTCGATGCCCGAGCTCAGCGGCATCGAGGCCGCGCGCCAGATCACCGCGGCGCTGCCCGACACGCTGGTCGTCATGCTGTCGATGCACTCGGGCCCGCAATACGTGTTCCAGGCGCTCGAGGCCGGCGCGCGCGGCTACCTGCTGAAGGAATCGGCGAGCGCCGAGATCGTCGATGCGGTACGCGCCGTCGATCGCGGCCAGCGTTTCCTCAGCCGCAAGGCGGCCGAGATCGTGGCGCAGGGCATCACCGAGCGGCAGGGCGTGAGCGCGCTCGACTCCCTGAGCCGGCGCGAGCGCGAGGTGCTGCGGCTCGTGGCCGACGGCTACTCGAGCGCCCGGATCGGTGAACTGCTGCACCTTTCGCCGAAGACCGTCGACAGCTACCGCAGCCGCCTTATGCAAAAACTCCAGGTGAACCAGCTCGCCGGTTTGATCAAGTTCGCAATCCAGCACGGCGTGACCACGCTGGAGTAGGCGTCGTACAGAATTCCCGGCATACGGGCCGCGGGAGGCAGAACTAGGGTGGGGCATGGATCCGCCAATCGACGCCGGGCCGGCCTGATGACCTTGCCGGCCTTCTCCCGCGACGCACATGAATGGCGTGGCGCGGACTTCGCCGCGATCCTGCTGCCGCAACCCACGCCGCGATTCCTGCTCGGGCTCCTGCTCACGTACCCGGCGCTGATCTTCGCCGGGTACCTGTTGATACCGGACACAGGCGGGCCGGCGCCGATCTGGCCGGCCGATGCGGTGCTGTTCATGGCCTTCCTCGTGACGCCGATCCGCTCCTGGCTCCTGGTGGGGCTCGCGGCCGCTGCGGTCGAGCTGGTGTGCGCGCCGCTGGCGCGCCACATGGTCTTCGGTCCCGGCCTCGGCGTGAGCGGCGTGCTGCTCTACGTGATGGCGCACCTGCTGACCGATGTCGGACCGGTCATCATCGCCCGCGGCCTGCGCCGCTTCCTGTTCGGGCCGAACCTGCAGCTCGTGGCCTCGCCCGTCTGGCTGTTCGCGATCATGGCCGGCGTGTTGCCCGGCGCCGTGCTGGGCGACTGGCTGATCGCGGCGCGCACCAGCATCGAGCCGGCCGGGATCGACGTGGCGATCTGGATGTTCAGCGCCGCGCTCAGCATCGCGCTGTTCTCGCCGGCGCTGGCGCTGATCCTCGGCGAAAGCCGCGACAGCCCCGAGGTCGCGCCCGGCGCCACCTGGGAGGCCGTGGCGATCGCACTGATGATCGTCATGGCCTTCGGCTGGCGCGGCTTCATGCCCTCCGCCGAACTCGCGCGCGTGCCCTCGCTGATGCTGTTGATGTTCCCGATCTCATGGCTGGCGCTCCGGTTCTCCCGCCGCGCGGTGTACGTGACCGTGCCGGCCATCGGCCTGGTGGTCGCCTACGTCGCCGCGCACGGCTTCGGCTCGTTCCGCCCGATTCCGAGCACGCTGGAATGGCAGAACCCGATGGTGACGGCGCAGATGTCGATGCTGGCGGTGTGCGGCGCGGCGATGTTCATCAGCAACATCGAGCACCGGCAGCGCCGGCTGCTCGCCGCGCTCGAGCGCGAGCGCACGCGGCTGCGCTGGTACGCGGCAGAGCTCGACCAGGCCGAGGACAGCGCGCGCCAGCGCACGGCCGAAGACCTGCACGACGGCATCGCGCAGACGCTGACCGGCCAGAGCTTCCTGCTGGCCGCGCTTCGCCAGCGCCTCGGCGGGCCCGCGGAGCTCGAGCTGCTCGACGGGGTGGAAGCCGCCTCGGCCGAGGCGCAGCAGCACGTGCGCGAGATGATCGCGGATCTCAGCCCCGCGGAACTCGAAGCGACGAACCTGCGCGACCTGATGCACTCGATGGGCGCGCAGTTCGAACAGCGCTACCGGTTCCCGGTGGTCACCGAAGTGGTGCCGGATGCCGAAGTGCCCGTCGACACGCTGCGGCTCCTGTTCCGCGTGGTGCGCGAACTGATCTTCAACGCCTACCGGCATTCGCGCGGCACGCGCGTGCATGTGCACGGCCGCATCGAGGGCGAGTCGGTGGTCATCGAGGTGTTCGACGACGGCGTCGGCTTTTCGAGGCACGACGTGCGGCCGCGCCATGGCGGGCACGGGCTCGGCCTGATCCAGCTGTTCGAGCGCGTCGACGCGGTCGGCGGCACCGTCACGCTCGGCAGCCGCAACGGCATTGCCAGCCTCGTCACGGTGCGCGTGCCGCTGCACCTCGGCGGCCCGGCGATGCCGCAGGAATAATCAGCGCCCCGCGCCAGTCGGCTAAGATACCGCCCATGACCGAGGCGGTTGAAATCCGGCACCTGCGCTACTTCCTGGCGGTGGCGCAGACCGAGAATTTCACGCGCGCCGCCGAGCGGCTGCAGATCTCGCAGCCGAGCATCTCCCAGCAGATCACGCAGCTCGAGCGCCTGCTGGGCACGCCGCTGTTCCGCCGCGTCGGCAAGCGCGTGTTCCTCACCGAAGCCGGCGTGGCCTTCCGCACGCGCGCCGAGATGGTGTTGCGCAGGCTCGAGGAGGCCTGCTCGTCCGTGCACGAGGTCGGCACGCTGCTCAGCGGCCGCATCGACATCGGCGTGATCCCCGCGCTCCACGTGCCGTGGGTGCCGCCGGTGATCGAATCGCTGGCGCGCGATTTTCCCGGCCTCACCGTCGGCGTGCACGAGGCCGCCTCGAGCGCGGTCGAATCGGAGATCGAGGCCGGGCGGCTCGACCTCGGCTTCGGGCTGATGACGCGCGCCTCGCCGAACATCCGCTACGAGCGGCTCGCCTCCGAGCCGTTCTCGCTGATCGTTCCCGCGCAGGGCAAGTTCGGCAAGAGCGCCGGCGTCGCGCTGCGCGACATCCAGGGCGAACGGCTGGTGCTGCTGCCGCAGAGCTTCGACATGCGCGGCGCGGCCGACGCGGTGCTGATGCAGGCGGGCGTGCATCCGCGCATCGCCTTCGAGATCGACAGCATCGACTCGACGCTCGCGGCGGTCGAGCGCACCGGCATGCCCACGCTTCTGCCCGCGCTGGTGCTGCGCGGGCGCGCGACGACGCAGCTGCGCGCGATTCCGATCCGCGATCGCACCCGCCGCATGGAATTCGGGCTGCTGTGGCCCGCGGCGGCCGTGCCCGACCCGGCCGCGCTCGAGGTGGCGAAGGCGCTGAAGGGGATGATCAAGGCGCTGGTCTGAATGGTGGGCCGTGTAGGGATCGAACCTACGACCAAGAGATTAAGAGTCTCCTGCTCTACCAGCTGAGCTAACGGCCCCTAGTCAGAAAATGGGGTGGACGACGGGATTCGAACCCGCGACAGCCGGAATCACAATCCGGGACTCTACCAGCTGAGCTACGTCCACCATCAAAAACAAATTCGTTGGCGCGCCCGGCAGGACTCGAACCTGCGACCGCCGGCTTAGAAGGCCGGTGCTCTATCCAGCTGAGCTACGGGCGCCTGGAACTACCTGAAATGGTCGGGGCAGCAGGATTTGAACCTGCGACCCTCTGCTCCCAAAGCAGATGCGCTACCAGACTGCGCCATGCCCCGATGCGAATACCTTCCCGGGCCGCCCGCGGATTCTACCCCGCCGACGGGGCGGGCATCATACGGAACCCCCACTCGTGCCACAATAGCGCCCTTCCCCACGCTGGACATGGGTTTCATGAGCGCGAAAATCATCGACGGCAAGGCCGTGGCCGAAGGCATCAAGTCCGACATCCGCAAGGCCACGGATGCGCTGGCCGCAGCGGGCAAGCGCCGCCCGGGGCTGGCCGTGATCATGGTCGGCGACTCGGCCGCCTCGCAGGTCTACGTGCGCAACAAACGCCGCTCCTGCGAACAGGCGGGCATCGTCTCGAGCGCCCACGACCTGCCGGGCACCACCAGCGAAGCCGAGCTGATGGATGTGATCAAGCTGCTGAATGCCGACACGGCGATCGATGGCATCCTGGTGCAGCTGCCGCTGCCGAAGCAGATCCGCACGCGCTCGGTGATCGAGGCGATCGACCCGTCGAAGGATGTCGATGGCTTCCATCCCTACAACCTCGGGCGGCTGGCGCAGCGCGAACCGACGTTGCGTTCCTGCACGCCCTACGGCTGCATGAAGCTGCTGGAGCACATCGGTGCGAAAGTCGCCGGCATGGAGGCGGTGGTCGTCGGCGCCTCGAACATCGTCGGCCGGCCGATGCTGCTGGAACTCGTGCTCGCCGGCGCGACGACGACGATCTGCCACAGCCGAACGCGCGACCTGGGCGCGGTGGTGGCGCGCGCCGACCTGGTCGTGGCGGCCGTGGGCATCCCGAACATGGTGCGCGGCGAATGGATCAAGCCGGGCGCGATCGTCATCGACGTGGGCATCAACCGCCTGCCCGACGGCACGCTGGTCGGCGACGTGGAATACGCCGCGGCCGCGGCACGCGCGGGCTGGATCACGCCGGTGCCGGGCGGCGTCGGGCCCATGACGGTCGCGATGCTGATGCAGAACACGCTCGAGGCGTACCAGCGGCGCTAGCGCGCCGCGTCTTAACGCGCGCGACGCGCGTTCAGTAACGGCGGCTCAGGTACAGCGAGGCGCCGTAGATCGAATAGAACGTGTTCGGCCACAGGATGATCGGCTCGCCCGGAATCTTGTTGCGCACCATGTGATCGCCGATGCGCGCATCGAGCGAGAGATCCCACTTGCTGCGGATGTCGCGCCACTGGGCCCCCA
>DATKLZ010000010.1:0-6212 GCA_035542135.1 Steroidobacteraceae bacterium
AACTGTTTTTCTTCTTCTGTAGGACTACAGCTCTTCCCCGGGTGCCCTGTGTCTTCTCCCGGTGCGCCTCCCCTGGCAGGGAAGCTGTCGGTCTTCACCGACAGGGGACCGATACTAGCCGCGCACTTTGTTCATTGACAAGTCGGATAATAGAAACTCTTTTTGTTCAATTATTTACAGTATCTATATCATCCTGATTCAACACCCTAACCGACGCCGCCGACCAGCGGCACGAAGCTGACCGCACCCAGCACCTTCTGCTCGATGCCCTCTTCCCGGCGCACGATCCGCAGCAGCTGCTGGCGCCCCTCGGGACCTGCCGGCACGATGAGCCGCCCGCCCACGGCCAGCTGTTCGATCAGCTCCTCGGGCACGACCAGCGGCGCCGCGGCGACCAGGATGCCATCGAAGGGCGCCTGCGAGCGCCAGCCGAGCGAACCGTCGCCGACCTTGAAGCGCACGTTGCGCACGCCCAGCTCCTTGAGCCGCGCGCGGGCGCGCTTCTGCAGGCCATCGATGCGTTCGATCGTGTAGATGCGTTCGACCAGGGGCGCGAGCACCGCGGTCTGGTAACCGCAGCCGGTGCCGACCTCGAGCACGCGCTTGAGCGGCGGCCCGTCGAGCAGCGCCTCGGTCATGCGCGCGACGATGTAGGGCTGCGAGATCGTCTGGCCGAAGCCGATCGGCAGCGCCGTGTCCTCGTAGGCGCGGCTGGCGAGCGCCTCGTCGACGAAGATGTGCCGCGGCAGGTTGCGGATGCGATCGAGCACCGCGAGGTTCGCGATGCCCTGTTCGCGCAGCCGCTGCACGAGCCGGTCGCGCGTGCGGAGCGAGGTCATGCCGATGCCCGAGAAGCGCGGATCGGTCATCGCGGGCGCCCGCCTCGGCTCACGCGGGGCCTCATGCCAGGCGCACGCCCCCGAGCCACTGCCCGAGCTCGGGCAGCGCCGCGTGGCGCGTCAGGTCGATCGACAGCGGCGTCACCGACACCCAACCCGAGGCGACGGCGTGGAAATCGGTGCCCTCGCCGACATCGGCTCCGGCGCCGGACGGACCCACCCAGTACATCGTCTCGCCCTTCGGATCGCGCACCGGAATCGCCGGCTCCGAGCGGTGGCGGAACCCCAGCCGCGTCGCCCGCAGGCCCCGCAGCTGCGCGAGCGGCACATCCGGCACGTTGATGTTGAGGATCAGCCGCGGATCGAGCGGCCTGCCGGCGAGTCCCGCCACGATGCTGCGCGCCACCTCGGCGCCGGTCTCGAAATGCCGCCCGCCGCCCGCATGCGTGCACAGCGACACCGCCAGCGTCGGCAGGCCCAGGAACCGCCCTTCGATGGCCGCGGCGACGGTGCCCGAATACAGCACGTCGTCGCCGAGGTTCGGGCCGTCATTGACGCCGCTGACGACCATGTCGAAGTCGAAATCGAACAGGCCCGAGACCGCCAGGTGCACGCAGTCGGTCGGCGTGCCGGTGACGACATGCACGCCCGGCTCGGCCTGCGTCACCCGCAGCGGCACATCGAGCGTGAGCGAATTGCTGGCGCCGCTCCGGTTGCGGTCGGGCGCGACGACCGTGACCTCGGCCAGGCCGGCGAGCGCGGCGCGCAGCCGCACGATGCCCTCGGCGCGGAATCCGTCGTCGTTGCTGACCAGGATTTTCATTATTCTGTCGGTCCATCCCTCGGGAACCCGGCGGCGCGCCAATATACTGAAAGCCCGCCCCGGGAGGAATGCGAGTTGACAGGCGACGAGGACGATCGCGAGGCCTTCCGCAAGGCGATGCGCGGCGTGCGCCCGCTGGCCCCGCCGGCGCGCGTGGGGCCGCCGCGTCGCCGCCCCGCGCCGCGCGCCCGCTTCAGCCGGGCCGAACGCGCGGCGGTGCTGCGCGAGAGCCTGGCCGCCCCCGACCCGCAGCTGGACATCCAGCCCGGCGATTCGCTCCAGTACCGGCAGCCGGGCGTGCCCGAGACAGTCTTGCGCCGGCTGCGACGCGGCGACTACCGCATCGAATCAGAGATCGACCTGCACGGGATGACCGAGGCGGAGGCGCGCGCGCAGCTGCGCCAGTTCCTGCAGGCGGCCGCGGCGCGTCGGCTCCGGTGCCTGCGCATCGTGCACGGCAAGGGATTGCGTTCGGGCCACCGCGGGCCGGTGCTGAAGCAGGCCGTCAACATCCTGCTGCGCCGGGTGGACCTGGTGCTGGCATTCACGTCCGCCGCGATGCGCGATGGCGGCACCGGCGCGACGCTGGTGCTGCTGCGCGATGCAGGCGCTCCGTAGGCGGCGCAGGATTGATCTGGAGCCGGCCTCGATCGTGCCGCGCGCTCAGCGGGCCGGCTCGATCAGCACCGTGGCCAGGCCGAGCAGGCCCTCGTTGCGACCGGTGAAGCCGAGGTACTCGGTGGTCGTGGCCTTGATGTTGACCTCGGCGATCGTCACGCCGAGCAGCGTCGCCACCGAATGGCGGATCTGCTCGCGCCAGGGCCCGAGGCGCGGGGCCTGCGCCACGAGCGTCAGGTCGGCGTTCACGACGCGCAGCGACCGCCGGGCCAGCATCTCCATCGTGGCCGTGACGAACTGACGGCTGTCGGCGCCGCGCCAGCGCGGGTCGCTGTCCGGGAAATGCTGGCCGATGTCGCCCAGCGCCGCGGCGCCCAGCAGGGCGTCGACCAGCGCATGCAGCAGCACGTCTCCGTCGGAATGCGCCACGACGCCGTGGCTGTGCGGGATGCGCACGCCGCCCAACACCACCGTATCGCCCGGCCCGAAGGCGTGCACGTCGATTCCCGATCCGACCCTCATATCCGGTCCCTGCCGGTGCCCTGCGCGAGCGCCGCAATCGGGGCCATGAGGACGTCCGCCAGCGCCGTCGGCGCCGCGGCCGCGGCGCTGGCGCGCGAGGCCAGCATCGCCGCCGCCACGGCCAGATCCTCGCGGTTCGTGATCTTGATGTTGCCGTCGAGCGCCTCGACCAGCAAGGCCGCCGCGCCCTGCCACTCCATCGCCTGCGCCTCGTCGGTCGGCGTGCGCCCCGAGGCGCGCGCGGCACGCAGCGCGGACTCGAGCGCGCCGCGGCGGAACATCTGCGGCGTGAGCGCGCGCCACAGCCCGTTGCGCTCGACCGTGCCCGCGCACTGCCGGTCAACGGCGGCGCGCTTGAGCGTGTCGGCGACCGGAGCGGCCAGCAACGCGCCATGCGGCTGCGTGGCGCCGGCCTGCAGCAGCTGCTCGAGGTCGCGTGCGCTGAGGCAGGGACGCGCGGCGTCATGCACCAGCACCCAGTCCGACTCCGCGGCCGCGGGATCCGCACCGGTTCCGAGCGCAGCGAGTCCGTTCAGCACCGAATCGGCCCGTTCGGCCCCGCCTGCGACCACCGTGACTTTCGCCGGCAATCGGGCCCGCAGCGAGCGATCGCCCAGCGCCTGCGCATCGAGCGCCAGCGCGATGGCGGCGCAGCGCGCGTCGGCCAGGAACGGACGCAAGGCCATCTCGAGCACGGTGCCGGAGCCGAGCGGCCAATGCTGCTTGGGCAGCGCGCCGCCGAAGCGTCGGCCCGCGCCTGCAGCCGGAATGACGACCCAGTAGCGCATGTCCCTGGCCGATTGAGCCGGTGGCCGGCCGCTCAGCGCGAGGCCGTGTGCGTGGTGGGGACGGATGCCGGCGCCGGGGCAACGGGCGCGGCGGCACCCGCATCGGCACCCGGCGCGACCGGAGCGACGGGCGCGGCGCCCGGGCCGGTGGTCAGCTGGAAATAGGTTTCGTTGCGCCCGATCATGCCGAGGTCGGTGCGCGCCCGCTCCTCGAGCGCGGCATAGCCCTGCTTGAGGTCGCGCACCTCCGCGGCGAGCTGCCGGTTGCGCTCCGACAGGCGCTGGTTCTCGGCTTCCTGGCCGGCCACCGCGGTGCGCAGGCGCAGCACCTCTCCGACGCCGTCGCCGGAGAACCAGATGCGGTACTGCAGCAGCACCAGCGCTCCGAGCAGCACGGCAACGAACCATTTCACGGCATTGACCTCATATCCTGACCGGGAAGGCCTCGCGGCCGGCGTATTTCGCCTGCGCCCCCAGCGCCTCCTCGATGCGCAGCAGCTGATTGTATTTCGCCACGCGGTCCGAGCGCGACATCGAGCCGGTCTTGATCTGCGTCGCCGCGGTCGCGACCGCGATGTCGGCGATCGTCGTGTCCTCGGTCTCGCCCGAGCGGTGCGAGACCACGGCCGCGTAGTGCGCCTGGTCGGCCATGTCGATCGCGGCCAGCGTCTCGCTGAGCGTGCCGATCTGGTTCGGCTTGATCAGGATCGCATTGGCGATGCCGCGCGAAATGCCCTCGGAGAGGATCTTCGTGTTGGTCACGAACAGGTCGTCACCGACCAGCTGGAGCTTGCGGCCCAGCTCGGCGGTCAGGTGCGACCAGCCGGCCCAGTCGGATTCGCCCATGCCATCCTCGATCGTGATGATCGGATAGCGCGCCGCGAGGTCGGCGAGATAGCGGCTGAACTCGGCCGACGAGAAACTGCGGTGTTCCGCCGCAAATTCGTATTTGCCGTCGCGGAAGAATTCGGAACTGGCGACGTCGAGCCCGAGATAGATGTCCTTGCCGGGCTTGTAGCCGGCCTGCTCGATCGCCTGGATTATCGTCTGCAGGGCAGCCTCGTTCGACGGGAGGTCGGGCGCGAAGCCGCCCTCGTCGCCCACCGCGGTGCTGAGTCCCTTTTCGTTCAGGATCTTCTTCAGCGTGTGGAAGATCTCGGCGCCGTAGCGCAGCGCCTCGCGCAAGGATGGCGCGCCCACCGGCAGGATCATGAACTCCTGGATATCGAGGCTGTTGTTGGCGTGCGCGCCGCCATTGATGATGTTCATCATCGGCACCGGCAGCACCGGGGCGCGCTTGCCGCCCAGGTACCGATAGAGCGGCTGGCCGGCCTCGCGCGCGGCGGCGTGCGCATTGGCCAGCGATACGGCCAGCAGCGCATTGGCGCCGAGGCGCCCCTTGGTGTCGGTGCCGTCGAGCTCGATCATGCAGGCATCGAGCCCGGCCTGGTCCTCGGCCTCGCGGCCGACGACCGCCGCTCGCAGCACCGTGTTGACGTTCTTCACCGCCTTCTGCACGCCCTTGCCGCCGTAGCGCTTCCGGTCGCCATCGCGCAGCTCGACCGCCTCGCGCGAGCCGGTCGAGGCGCCGGAGGGGACCGCGGCGCGCCCCTGCGCGCCGCTGGCCAGCGTGACCTCGGCCTCGACTGTCGGGTTGCCGCGCGAATCGATGATTTCACGACCGAGCACTTCGGCGATACGGGTCATAGTGAGCTTTCCTCGAACGGACGGGACTTGGCGACGCGATCCAGTTGCTGCAGCGTGGCCAGCAGGCTCGCCATGCGCGGCAGCGGCCAGGCATTGGGGCCATCGGACAGGGCCTGCTCGGGACGCGGGTGGGTTTCCATGAACACGCCGGCGACGCCAGCGGCGACCGCGGCGCGCGCCAGCACCGGCACGAATTCACGCTGGCCGCCCGACACGCCGGCGCCGGCGCCGGGCAGCTGCACCGAATGCGTCGCATCGAACACGACCGGGCAGCCCGTGGCGCGCATGATCGACAGCGCGCGCATGTCGGTGATCAGGTTGTTGTAGCCGAAGCTGAAGCCGCGCTCGCACACCATGATCGACTCGTTCCCGGTGCTGCGCGCCTTGTCGACGACCTGCTGCATTTCCCAGGGCGAGAGGAACTGGCCCTTCTTGATGTTGACCGGCTTGCCGGCCGCGGCCACCCCGCGGATGAAATTCGTCTGGCGGCACAGGAACGCCGGCGTCTGCAGCACATCCACCACGCTCGCCACCTCGTTGATCGGCGTGTCTTCGTGCACGTCGGTCAGCACCGGCACCTTGAACCTGCTGCGAACCTCGCTCAGCACCTTGAGCCCGGCCTCCAGCCCCGGTCCGCGGAAGCTCCCGGCCGACGAGCGGTTCGCCTTGTCGAACGAGGCCTTGAAGATGTAAGGCATCGCCAGCTTCGATGTGATCTCGCACATCTGCCCGGCCACTTCCTCGGCCAGCGCGGCCGATTCGATGACGCAGGGTCCGGCGATCAGGAACAGCGGCCGGTCGATGCCGACCTCGAAGCCGGCCAGCTTCATGCGTTGGCGGCGCCGGGCAGCTGCGCGGCGCGGCAGGCGCGCGCGGCGCGCACGAAGCCGCTGAACAGCGGATGCCCGTCGCGCG
>DATKLZ010000011.1:0-8632 GCA_035542135.1 Steroidobacteraceae bacterium
CCACGCCGAGCGCGGACTCCGAGCCGAAGCGCTGCAGCAGGTCGTATCCCTGGAGCCCCAACACCATGCCGACGAACAGGCCGCAGAGCATCACGATGATCAGCGAGCGCGCGCCGGCGTTGTAGATCTGCGCCAGCAGCAGCCGCGGATGACGGAGCGAGGGCAGGCATTGCCCGAGCACGCGCACGAGGAACAGCGCGATGCGGCCCATCCGCACGATCGCATCGACGAGCGGCCGCATCATCGATCGACCGCCAGCAGCTGCGAGCGATAGTCGGGCGCCGGCACGTGGAACGGCACCGGGCCGTCGGGCAGTCCACGCATGAACTGGTTCACGGCCGGCGTGGCGGCGCGCAGCAGTTCCGCCGGGCTCCCGGCGGCGGCGGCGCGCCCGCCGGCCAGCAGGTAGCTCTGGTGCGCGATGCGGCTGATTTCCTCGACGTCGTGCGTCACGACGATGCTGGTGATGCCGAGGGTGGCATTCAGCGTCTGGATCAGGCGCAGGATCACGCCGAGCGAGATCGGATCGAGTCCCACGAAGGGTTCGTCGTAGATGAGCAGCTCCGGGTCCATCACGATCGCCCGCGCCAGCGCCACGCGCCGCGCCATGCCGCCCGACAATTCGGCGGGGGCCATGTCCGCCGCGCCGCGCAGGCCGACCGCCTGCAGCTTCATGAGCACCAGGCGTCGCAGCAGCGGTTCAGGCAGCCGCGTGTGGGCGCGCAGCGGAAAGGCGACGTTCTCGAACACCGACAGGTCGCTCATCAGCGCGCCGTTCTGGAACAGCATGCCAATCCGGCGTCGCAGCCCGTACAGTGCGGGTCGGGCAAGTCGGGCGACTTCCTCGCCGAACACGGTGATGCGCCCGTCGCCCGGCTCGATCGCGCCCATCAGCAGCCGCAGCAAGGTCGTCTTGCCGGTGCCGCTCGGCCCCATGACCGCAGTGACCTGGCCGCGCAGCGCCCGCAGGTTCAGGCCGTCGAAGATGCTGCGCCCGTCGATGGCATAGCGCAGATCACTGACCTCGACCACGGCCTCCGCCGTCGGGGATACACCCATCAGGCCGCCTGCGATTCCATCCCTGGCTTGTAACGGCCATCGCGCGCGAGGCCGTTGAGGCGTGCCCACTTCGCGAACGCGCCCTGGCCGGCCGCGAAGCTGGCGGGCTTGCCGCCCCACGCCGACAGCGCCGCGTCCTGCAGCGCGCGTCCGTAGCTGAACGTGAGCTGCCACGGCAGCCTGCCCATCGCATTCATCAGCGACAGGTGCAGCGTGGCGTCGGCCGGCGATTGCCCGCCGGACAGGAACGCGATGCCCGGCACGGCGCCCGGCACGTGCCGCTTCAGGCAGCGCACCGTCGCCTCGGCGACCTGCTCGGGCCTGGCCTGTTGCGGGCATTTCTTGCCGGAGATGACCATGTTGGGCTTGAGGATCATGCCTTCCAGGTGCACGCGGTGGCCGTCGAGCTGCTGAAACACCTCCGCCAGCACGGCGTTGGTGACCTCCTCGCATCGTTCGAGCGTGTGGCCGCCGTCCATCAATACCTCGGGTTCGACGATCGGCACGATGTTTTGTTCCTGGCACAACGCCGCATAGCGCGCCAGCGCGTGCGCGTTCGCCTGGATCGCAAAGCGGCTCGGGATGCCCGCGCCGATGTCGATCACCGCGCGCCACTTGGCGAAGCGTGCGCCGAGCTTGTAGTACTCCACCAGCCGGTCGCGCAGTCCATCGAGGCCCTCGGTGATGGTCTCGTTCGGGAACCCGGCCAGCGCCTTCGTGCCCATGTCGACCTTGATGCCGGGCACGACGCCGAGCCTGGCCAGATACTCGGGAAACGGCACGCCGCTGCTGGTCTTCTGCCGCAGGGTTTCGTCGTAGAAAATCACGCCGCTGATCGACTTCGCCATGTCTGGAGTGGTGAACAGCAGTTCACGATAGGTGCGGCGCGCCTCCTCGGTGGACTCGAGGCCGATCTTGTCGAAGCGCTTCTTGATCGTCCCCGAGCTCTCGTCTGCCGCCAGGATGCCCTTGCCTGCGGCGACCATCGCGGCCGCCACGCTCTCCAGATCTGCGAATCCCATGCGCCTACCTCCAAAAAAGGGGCCGCAAGCATACCAAAGCCCGCGCCCTTCCCTTTGAAGTGTAGCGAATCTGGGACTAAAATAGTCCTATATAGGAGATCCGATGCTGCGCATCAGCAAGATGACCGACTACGCCACCGTGCTGCTGGCGCGGCTCGCCGCCGCGCCGGACCGGCAGCTTACCGCGGCGCAGCTCGCCTCGCAGACCCGCCTCGCCCCGCCCACGGTAGCCAAGGTGCTCAAGCAGCTGCACCGGCGCGGGCTGGTCAGCTCGACGCTCGGGCAGCGCGGTGGCTACCGGCTCGCGCGCCCCGCCGCCGAGATCACGGCCGCGCAGGTGCTCGATGCGCTCGAGGGACCGGTTGCACTGATCGAGTGCGCGCGCCATTCGAATCACTGCAGCATCGAGAGCACCTGCGGCGTCGGCCGTGCGTGGCAGCGCGTGAACCAGGCGATCCGCCGCTCGCTGCAGGAAGTCACGCTGCTCGACCTGGCCGGCCTCGGCGGCGAACCGGTGCGCTTTGCGGCGCTCGAGCGCTCGCTGCGTGCCGGGCGCCCGGAGCGCACATGAGCAGCAACTCCGAACTGTCGGCGCTGTTCGAGCGCGGCTACGAGCACGGGTTCGTCACCGACATCGAATCCGACACCATCGCGGCCGGCCTCGACGAATCGGTCGTGCGGCTGATCTCGGCCAAGAAACGCGAGCCGCAATTCCTGCTCGACTGGCGGCTGCGCGCGCTGGCGCACTGGCGCACGATGCGCGAGCCGCACTGGGCGCACCTGCATTACCCGCCGATCGACTACAACGCGATCTCCTATTACTCGGCGCCCAAACCCAAGGCCAACGCACCGAAGAGCCTGGAGGAAGTCGACCCGAAGCTGCTCGAGACCTACGCCAAGCTCGGCGTGCCGCTGCACGAGCGCGCACGGCTGGCGGGCGTGGCGGTCGATGCGGTGTTCGACAGCGTCTCGGTCGCGACCACGTTCAAGAGCCGCCTGGCCGAGGCGGGCGTGATCTTCTGCCCGTTCTCGGAGGCCGTGCAGTCTCACCCGGAGCTGGTCGAGCAGTACCTGGGCAGCGTCGTGCCGTACACCGACAACTTCTACGCCACGCTGAACTGCGCGGTGTTCTCGGATGGCTCGTTCGTGTACGTGCCCAAGGGCGTGCGCTGCCCGATGGAGCTGTCGACGTATTTCCGCATCAACGCGGCGAACACCGGCCAGTTCGAGCGCACCCTGGTCATCGCCGACGAAGGGAGCCACGTCAGCTACCTCGAGGGTTGCACCGCCCCGATGCGCGACGAGAACCAGCTCCACGCCGCCGTGGTGGAACTGGTCGCGCTCGCCGACGCGCAGATCAAGTACTCGACCGTGCAGAACTGGTACCCCGGCGACGCCCAGGGTCGCGGCGGCATCTTCAATTTCGTCACCAAGCGCGGCGAGTGCCGCGGCCGCAACTCGCGCATCTCGTGGACGCAGGTCGAGACCGGCTCCGCGATCACCTGGAAGTACCCGGGTTGCGTGCTGCGCGGCGAGAATTCGGTGGGCGAGTTCTACTCGGTCGCCACCGCCAACAACCACCAGCAGGCCGACACCGGCACGAAGATGATCCATCTGGGCGCCAACACGCGCAGCACGATCGTCTCCAAGGGCATATCCGCCGGACATGGCCAGAACACCTACCGGGGGCTCGTCAGGATGATGCCCTCGGCGCACGGCGCGCGGAATTTCACCCGCTGCGACTCGCTCCTGCTCGGCGGGCACTGCGGCGCGCACACCTTCCCGTATATCGAGTCGCGCAATCCCGGCGCGACGGTCGAGCATGAGGCCAGTACCTCGCGCATCAGCGAGGACCAGCTGTTCTACTGCCAGCAGCGTGGCCTGGGCCAGGAGGATGCGGTCAACATGATCGTCAGTGGATTCTGCCGCGAGGTCTTTCGCGAGTTGCCGATGGAGTTCGCCGTCGAGGCGCAGAACCTGCTGGCCGTCAGCCTCGAAGGAGCGGTCGGATGAGCGCCCCGCTGCTGCAGATCGAGAACCTGCGGGCCAGCGTCGCCGGCACGGCCGTGCTGCACGGCGTATCACTCACGGTCAACGCCGGCGAGGTGCACGCGATCATGGGGCCCAACGGTTCGGGCAAGAGCACGTTGGCGCACGTGCTGGCGGGCAAGCCCGGCTACGCCATCACCGGCGGCAGCGTGCGCTTTGAAGGCACGGACCTGTTGGCGATGCCGCCGGAGGACAGGGCCCGCAAGGGCCTGTTCCTGGGCTTCCAGTACCCGGTGGAGATTCCCGGCGTCAACAACGCCTACCTGCTCAAGGCGGCGCTGAACGCGCGCCGGCGTTCGCGCGGCGAGAGCGAGATCGACGCCTTCGATTTCCTCAACATCGTGCGCGAGAAGATGCGCGTCATGCAGATCGACGAATCGCTCCTGTCGCGCGGCGTGAACGAGGGCTTCTCCGGCGGCGAGAAGAAGCGCAACGAGATCCTGCAGATGCTGGTGCTCGAGCCGCGCCTGGCGCTGCTCGATGAAACCGATTCCGGCCTCGACATCGACGCGCTCAAGGTCGTCGGCCGGGGCATCAATACGCTGCGCTCGCCCGAGCGTGCCGTCGTGCTGGTGACGCACTACCAGCGCCTGCTCGACCACGTCGCGCCCGACCAGGTGCACGTGCTGGCGAAGGGCCGCATCGTGCGCAGCGGCGGCCCGGAACTCGCGCTCGAACTCGAACGGCGCGGCTACGACTGGCTGCTCGAGGCGGCGCCGGCGGTCGCATGAGCGCGCTCGAGCACGTACTCGGTGAGTTTGCCGCGCGACCGGGCGCGGCGCGCTCTCCCGCACGCGTCGCGGCGGCCGAAGCGCTGCGCGCGCACGGCCTGCCGGCGCACCATGAGGAAAACTGGCGCTACGCGGACCTGCGTGCGCTCGACGCGGCGGCCCGGCTGGAGCCGCCGGAGCCGCCGAACGAGATGCTGGCCCCCTACCCCGACGAGCTGGACGGTTTCTGCCGACTCCTGTTCCGGAACGGCAGCCTCGGCGCCGCGCAGGCCCGGCCCGCATGCCCGGGCGTGACGGAAATTCCCTTCGAAGAAGCGGTGGCCAGCGAGGCTCCGTCTGCGTTCCTGCGCAGCGGCGACGGCCGCCTCGGTCTCACGGCCCGCCTGCTGGCGCGCGAGCCGCTCGCGCTGCGGCTCGACGGCGCCGTCTCGCTCGAGATCCTCTCCGTGTGCGCCGCCGGCGGCAGTTTCGGCACGGACTGGTTCATCGACGTCGCCGCCGGCGCGCAGGTGAAACTCGTGGAACGGCGGTTGTCCGCGTTGCCTCCGGCCATCGCCCCGGCACCGACCCTCGACGGCCACAACCTGCGCGTGCGCATCGGACCCGGGGCGAGCCTGGCGCACGTGCGACTGCTGCAACACGTGGACCCGGTCGTGCAACACGACACGCTCGACGTATCGGTTGCGGAAGGCGGTGCCTATCGCCTCCGCCAGGTGACGGCCGGCGCCGGCAGCGCGCGCAGCAGCGTGCAGGTGCGGCTCGCGGGCCGCGACGCGTCCTTCGACCTGCGCGCGGTCACGGCGGCCAGGGACCGGCAGGTGGCCGATGCGCAGTACACGATCCTGCACGAAGCGCCGGATACCCGGAGCGACCAGCTGTTCCGCGGCATCGCGAGCGATCGTGCGCACGTGGCCTGCAGCGCCGACGTGCAGGTGGACCGCGCGGCGCCGGGTGCACGCGTGCAACAGTCCCTGCGTGGCCTGATCGACGGCAAGGGCGCCGAGGTCGACCTGCGCCCGCGCCTGACGATCAACACCAACGAAGTGCAGGCGACGCACGGCGCCACCACCGGTCGCCTCGACGAGCAGCTGTTGTTCTACCTGCTCGCGCGCGGCATCGACGAGCCGGCGGCGCGCTCGCTGCTGAAATGGGCGTTCCTCGGCGAGGCGCTCGGCGCGATCGATCCGCCGGCGCTGCGCCGTGCCGCCGGCCTCGCCGCAGCGGCGCGGCTCAGCGACGCGCCGGCGCGGGAATTGCTGCTGTGAGCGCCGCGCTGCCGCTGGCCGCGGCGGAATACGCCGACGCGCAGGGACGATTGCTGGCGCCGCGGGTGCGCGCCGACTTCCCGATCCTGCATCGCGAGGTGCACGGCCGCCCGCTCGTGTACCTCGACAGTGCCGCCTCGTCGCAGCAGCCGCGCGCCGTGCTGGACGCGGTGACGCGCTACGGCGAACGGCATCACGCCAACGTGCACCGCGGCGTGCACGCGCTCAGCCAGGAGGCCACCGCGGCCTTCGAGGGCGCGCGCGAGACGGTGCGGCGCTTCATCAACGCGCGCTCGACCCGCGAGATCATCTTCACGCGCGGCACGACCGAGGCGATCAACCTGGTGGCGCAGTCCTGGGGCGGCACGCAGCTGCGCGCGGGCGACGAGGTGCTGATCACGCACCTCGAACACCACGCCAACATCGTGCCCTGGCAGATGGCCTGCGAGCGCGCCGGCGCGCGGCTCGTGGCCGCGCCGCTCAACGCGGCGGGCGAAGTGGAGATCGGGGCATGGTCGTCCCTGCTGGGTCCGCGCACGCGCCTCGTGGCGCTGGCGCACGTCTCGAATGCGCTCGGCACCGTGCTGCCGGTCAGGGCGATGGTCGATCTGGCGCACGCGCGCGGGGTGCCGGTGCTGGTCGACGGCGCGCAGGCGATCGCGCACCAGCGCGTCGACGTGCAGGCACTCGATTGCGATTTCTACGCGTTCTCCGGCCACAAGGTGTACGGGCCGACCGGCATCGGCGTGCTCTACGGCCGCGAGCCACAGCTCGCTGCGCTCCCGCCGTGGCAGGGCGGCGGCGACATGATCCTGACGGTGGCGATCGAACGCAGCACCTACAACGAGCTGCCGTGGAAATTCGAGGCCGGCACGCCGAACATCTCGGGAGCCGTGGGCCTGGCCGCGGCACTCGAGTACGTGGAAAGGCTCGGGCGTGAACGCATCGCAGCGCACGAGCAGCATCTGCTCGCGCTGGCGACCGCGCGGCTCCAGCAGCTCCCCGGCTTGACGCTGGTCGGCACCGCGGCGGACAAGGCCGGGGTCATCTCGTTCACGCTCCAGGGCATCCACCCGCACGACATCGGCACGATCCTGGATCGCGAGGGGGTGGCGATCCGCACCGGCCACCATTGCGCCATGCCGGTCATGACATGGTACGGCCTGTCGGCGACCGCACGCGCCTCCTTCGGCTGCTACAGCACCGAGGCCGACATCGAGCGGCTGCTGGCCGCGCTCGACAAGGTGCGCGAGGTATTCACCTGATGGAGATCCGCGACCTGTACCGCGACGTGATCCTCGACCACAACCGCAGCCCGCGCAATTTCGGGCGGCTGGAGGGGGCCGATGCCGAAGCGCTCGGCCACAATCCGCTCTGCGGCGATTCGCTCGACATCACGCTGCGCCTGAAGGACGGCCGCCTCGAGGACCTGCGCTTCAACGGCCAGGGCTGCGCGATCTCGGTCGCCTCCGCCTCGTTGATGAGCGAGGCCGTCAAGGGGCTGTCCATCGCCGACGTCGACGCCCTGTACCACGAGGTGCATGCGCTGCTGACCGAGCCCGCGCACGTGCCATCGCGCCCGCTCGGCAAGCTGATGGCGCTGGCCGGCGTGCACGAGTTCCCGGCGCGCGTGAAATGCGCCAGCCTGTGCTGGCACACGCTGCACGCCGCGCTCGCGAAACCCGCCGGCGCCGCGGCGGCGCCCACGGTGTCGACGGAATAGCCATGGCCGGATACGAGAACGAACCGGTGGTGCTCAGCCGCGATGTCGAGGCCGTGATCGTGCCGGCCGGCACGCCGGTGACGCTCAAGGCCGGCCTGGCCGGCTACATCACACAGGCGCTCGGCGGCAGCTTCACGCTGTACATCGAGGGCAACCTGTACCGCATCCCCGGCGAGCAGGCCGACGCGATCGGCAAGGAGCCGATCCGCGCGCCCGAGCTCCCGCCCGGCGCCACCGAGGACGACGTGCGCGAACTCGCGTGGGCGCAGATGCGCCAGTGCTACGACCCGGAGATCCCGGTGAACATCGTCGACCTGGGCCTCGTCTACACCTGCGCGGTCACGCCGGAGCCGGACGGCACGCGCAAGATCAGCGTCAGCATGACGCTGACCGCGCCGGGCTGCGGCATGGGCGAGGTGCTGGTGCGCGACGTGCGCGAGAAGCTGGAGGTCATCCCGACCGTCAGCCGGGCCGACGTGCAGCTGGTGTTCGATCCGCCGTGGAGCCAGGGCATGATGTCGGAGGCCGCCAAGCTCCAGACCGGCATGATGTGGTGAGCATGCACGAGCTGATCCTGATGCGCCATGCCGAAGCGCTGCCGGCGGCCATCGACGCCGAGGATTTCGCGCGGCCGCTGACGGAAGCCGGGCGCGCCGCCGCGGCGCGCGCCGCAACGGCGCTGGCCGGCGGCCACGCGGTCGACCGGCTGCTCTACAGCCCGGCGCGCCGCACCACCGAGACCGCGCTGATCGTGGCGGATGTGCTCGAACTTGGGCCCGCGCG
>DATKLZ010000012.1:0-20900 GCA_035542135.1 Steroidobacteraceae bacterium
GACGAAACGCTTCGGCGAACGGTTGACCACGATTTCGACATTCTCGGCTTCCGCATCCTCGAGCTCCCAGTCGGAGGCCTTGAAGAAGCCGCGCGGCTTGCGCGCCATGACCTTCACATTCTGCGCGCCGAGGCGGAGCGAAGTGCGGCAGCAATCCATCGCGGTGTTGCCGACGCCGATGATCAGCACGCGCTCGCCGACGCGGTCGATGTGCTCGAAGGCCACCGACTCGAGCCAGTCGATGCCGATGTGGATGCGGTCGGTGTCGCGCCGTCCCGGCAGGTCGAGCTCCTTGCCCTTGGGCGCGCCCGAGCCGACGAACACCGCGTCGAACCCCTGCTTTTCCAGCAGTTCGCGCATGCTCGTGACCGGGCTGTCGAGCCTGAGCTCGACGCCGAGGTCGAGGATCAGCCCGATCTCGTCGTCGATGACGCTCGCGGGCAGGCGGAACGAGGGAATATTGCTGCGCATCAGCCCGCCCGGCGTGCCGAGCCGCTCGAAGATCACGACCTCGTAGCCGAGCGGCGCCAGGTCGTTCGCGAGCGTCAGCGAGGCGGGGCCGGCGCCCACGCAGGCGACGCGCTTGCCGTTGCGCTCGAACGGCCCGCGCAGCACGCGCCCGGTGAGTTCACCCTTCAGGTCGGCCGCGACGCGCTTCAACCGGCAGATCGCGACCGGCTTCTGCTCGACGCGCCCGCGGCGACAGGCCGGCTCGCACGGACGATCGCAGACGCGTCCGAGGATTCCCGGGAAGACATTCGATTCGCGGTTCAGCAGGTAGGCGTCGGTATGGCGCCCCTGGGCGATCAGCCGGATGTACTCCGGCACGTCGGTGTGCGCCGGACAAGCCCACTGGCAATCTACAACACGATGATAATGGTCTGGATTTGTGGTATCGGTAGGGTTCATTGGCCGTTGTGTGTGACTGGACACCGTGAGTTTACCCGTCGCCGTCGAGATTCGCCTGCATGCCCGATCGCGCGTGCTCGATGTGTCGTTCGACGACGGCACGCGCTTCGAGTTGCCGGCCGAATACCTGCGCGTGCACTCGCCGTCGGCGGAGGTGCAGGGACATAACGCGGGCGAAGGCGTGCTGGTCACGGGCAAGGAGCAGGTCGGCATCCGCGCCATCGAGCCGATCGGCCACTACGCGGTGCGCCTGGTGTTCGACGACGGGCACGATACCGGCCTGTACACCTGGAAATACCTGCACGAACTCGGCACGCAGCGCGATGCGCGCTGGCGCCGCTACCTGCAGCGCCTGGAAAGCGCGGGAGTGGGTCGTGGTGGTGATGGGCCGGCGCCTCCGCAGAAAAAGAAAGGCCGGGTTATTCACCCGGCCAATTCCTGACAAGACCCCCACTGATTGGCCCCTTTGGGTTACCAACCGGACGGGGATTTTAAACAACTGCTGCCAAAATGATACAGGCGCGCGAAAATAGTTTTCTAATGCAGCGCATACAATTGCCGTGCGCGGAGCGGTCCTCGTTCGAGGCCTCTACAATCGTTGCAGCGGGAAACGGAGTGGTCGAGTGAATCCAGGCGACGCACAAACGACGGATTTCGGCTTCGAACAGGTCGCGAAAGCGGACAAAGCGGGCCGAGTGCGCGCGGTTTTCGACTCGGTCGCGAGCCGCTACGACCTGATGAACGACCTGATGTCGGGCGGCGCGCACCGCCTGTGGAAGCAGTTTGCGCTGTCGCTCACCGGCCTGCGGCCCGGCGGCCGCGCACTGGATGTGGCGGGCGGTACCGGCGACCTTGCTGTTGGACTGGCGCGACAGGTCGGGCGCTCCGGGCTCGTGATGCTGACGGACATCAACGGCACGATGCTGCAGGCCGGCCGCGACCGGCTCATCGACGAGGGCCTGGTCGGCAACGTGCTGTGCGCACAGGCCGATGCGGAAATGCTGCCATTTCCAGACGCGAGCTTTGACTGCGTCACGATTGGCTTCGGCCTGCGCAACGTCACCGACAAGGCGCGCGCGCTTGGCCAGATGCGCCGCGTGCTGAAGACCGGCGGCCAGTTGCTGGTGCTCGAATTCTCCAAGCCAACCACGCCGGCACTGCAGGCGCTGTACGACGCCTATTCATTTCGGCTGCTGCCGCTGATGGGCCGCGTCGTCGCCGGCGACGCCGACAGCTACCGCTACCTGGCTGAGTCGATCCGCCGCCATCCCGACCAGGAAGCGCTGCTGGCGATGCTGCGCGAGGCCGGGCTGGCCGAATGCCGCTACCACAACCTGATGGGCGGCATCGTCGCCGTGCATCGCGGCTACCGGATCTAGGGCCGGTCCGGCAATGTTCGAGGCACCGGTCAACGCGTATCTGGCGCGCGCGCTCGCGGACTCGCCGCGCGCGCGCGAACTGTGCGACGCCCTCGAAGGCCGGCGCATCGGGATCACGATCGCCGGTTTCCCGGGCCCGCTGTGCCTGGCGGTCGTCGGCGGCGCGCTGCGCTACTCGACCGCCACGGCACCGCCGGCCGACGTGACGGTCAGCGGCAGCGCCCTGTCGCTGCTCGCGCTCGCGCGCGGCGACACCGATGCGGCGCTCGCGCAGGGCCAGGTCGCGGTCGGCGGCGACGAAGACCTGATGCGGAAGTTCCAGGAGCTCGCGCGGCTGCTGCGCCCCGATCCGGAAGCGCTCGCGGGCGGTGTCGTCGGACGCATCCCCGCGCACCTCGCCGCGCGCGCGCTCGCGGCGCTCGGCAGCTGGGGACGCGCCGCCGGCGAATCGATCTCGCGCAACACCGCCGACTATCTCGCGCACGAGAGCCGCGACCTGGTGCCGCGCGCCGAGGCGGAGAGCCATTTCGCCGCCATCGAGGCGCTGCGCGCGCAGGTCGCCTCCGCCGAGGCGCGCCTCGCGCGGCTGGGTGAGCGGCTCGAGGCGCTGGCCCCGGCCCGGTCCGGCGCGGCGTTTCAATCGACACCGGCGAGCAAGACGTGAAGGTCCGTGCGGCAGGTCGCCTGCTCGAGATCCAGCGCGTGCTGGTGCGCCATGGCCTCGACGACTACGTGCGCGCGACGCACCTGTACCGCCCGCTGCGCTTCCTGTTCTATCTCTCGCCGTGGACCTGGTTCCAGCGGCGCCGCGGCACGACGCGCGCCGAACGGCTGCGGCTGGCGCTCGAGGAACTCGGGCCGATCTTCGTCAAGTTCGGCCAGGCGCTGTCGACGCGCCGCGACCTGTTGCCGGCCGACATCGCCGACGAGCTCGCGAAGCTGCAGGATCGCGTGCCGCCCTTCCCCGGTGCACTCGCGCGCGAGGGCCTCGAGCGCAGCTACGGCCGCAGGCTCGATGAGTTGTTCGCGGACTTCAGCAACGAACCGCTGGCGGCAGCGTCGATCGCACAGGTACACGTCGCGCATCGCCGCGACGGCCGCGAGGTCGTCGTCAAGGTGCTGCGGCCCGGCATGCGCGCGCAGATCGGCCGCGACCTGGAAGTGATGCAGGCGCTGGCGGCCATGGCGCAGCGCTGGTGGCCGGAGGCGCGCCGGCTCCGTCCGATCGAAGTGGTGCGCGAATACCGGCAGACGATCCTCGATGAGCTCGACTTGATGCGCGAGGCCGCCAACGCCTCGCAGCTGCGGCGCAACTTCGCCGGCTCGCCGCTGCTGTACGTGCCGGAAGTGCACTGGGACCTGTGCCGCAACGACGTCATGGTGATGGAGCGCATCCACGGCGTGCCGATCGGCGACCTGGAACAGCTGCGCGCGCGCGGCACCGATTTCCGGCGGCTGGCGGAGAACGGCGTGGAGATCTTCTTCACGCAGGTGTTCCGCCACAACTTCTTCCATGCCGACATGCACCCCGGCAACATCTTCGTCATCGTCGATGATCCGCGCGCGCCGCGCTACGCCGCGGTCGACTTCGGCATCGTCGGCACGCTCGCGGAGCGCGACCAGCGCTACCTCGCCGAGATCTTCCTCGCCGTGTTCGACCGCGACTACCGCCGCGTCGCGCAGCTGCACATCGAATGCGGCTGGGTGCCGCCGGCCACGCGCCTCGACGAGATGGAATCGGCGGTGCGCACGATCTGCGAGCCGATCTTCGACCGGCCGCTGCGCGAGATCTCCTTCGGCACCGTGCTGCTGCGGCTGTTCGCCGCCCTGCAGCGCTTCGACGGGCAGATCCAGCCGCAGCTGATCCTGCTGCAGAAGACGCTGCTGAACATCGAGGGACTGGGCCGCCAGCTCTATCCGGATCTCGACATCTGGAAGACCGCGGCGCCGGTATTGCGCGCCTGGAAGCGCGAGCGCATGGGCCCGCGCACGTTGTGGCGCGAGCTGCGCCGCGGCTTGCCCGACGTGCTGGAGGTGCTGCAGGCCTGGCCGGCGCTGGCGCGCGCCGCGATCGAGCGCGCGCAGGCCCCGGCGACGGCCGCCGCCGCCGAGGCCGTCGCCGCCGCGGCAGCGGCCGCCGCGGCCCATCGCGCGCGGCGCCTCGAAATCCAGGCGGCCGCGGCGAGCTTGCTGGTCGGCGGCATCCTGTGGGTGGGGCTGGGCATCGTGCCCGCCTGGCCGGGCATCGCGCTGTTCGTCGGCGGCCTCGCCGGCACGGCGGCGCTGCTCATCCGTGCACGCTAGCCTGGGGAGGACGATCATGCCATCGAAGCGCTGGACGGGCCTGCGGCGAGCGGCCGCACTGGCGGGTTTGCTGTGCGTTGCGGCCGCGGCGCCGGCCCCGGCGCGCGACTCGGTCATCCATGCCGGCACGCTGCTCGACGGCACGTCGGGCGAGCCGCGAGCGCACGTGTCGATCGTGATCCGCGACGGGCGCATCGCCTCGATCGAACCCGGCTTCCTCGCGCCCGCCGGCGCCGCAGTGATCGACCTGTCGGGCGCGACCGTCATGCCCGGATTCATCGATTGCCACGTGCACGTGTCCGCGAAACTGCCCAGCCGCACCAACGCGACCGAGGACTGGCTGACGCACTCCGATCTCGACCGCGCCTTCGACGGCGCCGTGTTCGCGGCCGCGATGCTGCAGCAGGGTTTCACCAGCGTGCGCGACGTCGGCGGGGGCGATGACACCGTCGCGCTGCGCAACGCGATCAACGACGGCAAGGTGCCGGGGCCGCGCATGTGGGTGTCGCTCGAGCCGCTCGGGCCGACCGGCGGGCATGCCGACCCGCGCGCGGGGCTCGACCGCTCGCTGGCCGGCGGCAACTGGGACAACGGCATCGTCAACACGGTCGACGAAGCGCGGCTGCGCGTACGCGAGCACAAGCGCCGCGGCGCCGACCTGATCAAGATGATGCCCTCCGGCGGCATCGCCTCGACCGGCGATGATCCGCGGCAGCAATTGATGACGAACGAGGAGATGCGCACCGTCGTCGAGACGGCGCATGCGCTCGGCATGAAGGTGGCGGCGCACATCTATCCGGCCGGCGCGATCGAGAACGCGGTGCGCGCCGGCGTCGACTCGGTCGAGCACGGCTCGTTCGCGACCGCGCAGACCTTCGCGCTGATGAAGGAACACGGCACCTATCTCGTGCCGACGCTGACGGTCTATGACCTGTTCTACGACGTGGCGACGCACCATCCCGAACTGCTCGCCCCGGGCACGCCGGAGAAGGAGATCGCCTACGACCTGCTGCCCAAGCGCAACCTGCCGCTCGCCATCCGCTCGGGCGTGAAGATCGCCTACGGAACCGACATCGGCGAAGGCGACCACGGCATGGAGTTCCGCCTGTTGATCGCCAACGGCATGGCGCCCGATGATGCGCTGGCGGCCGCGACGCGCAACGCCGCCGACCTGATCGGCGCCAGCGACCGCATCGGCACGATCCAGGCCGGCCGCTACGCCGACATCGTCGCGACCGCGTCCGATCCGCGCGCCGACCCGTCGCAGTTCGGGCGCGTCGAGTTCGTCATGAAGGGCGGCGTGGTCTACCGCGAGCGCGGCGCGCCGGTCGTGCCGCATTGAGCGCCGCGCGCGGCGCGGCTCAACCGCCGGAAGCGCCCGGCGCCCCGGCGGCCTTCGGTTCGATCCACAGCGCCCGCGCCTTCGCGCACAGCTCGCCGTCCTCGTCGAACAGCGCGGTGCCCACTTCGTACTTGCGGCCCGCGACGCCGACGCGCCAGCCGACGATCACGCAGGGCTCGTCCACGTGCACGCGCCGGTCGACGTGCGCGGTGAACTCGCCCAGCAGCATCGGCACGCGATCGGCGCGCGCCGCGAAGTAGCCGGGGCAATCGAGCGCCGCCCACATGAACTCGGGGCGCACCTTGTGGTCCTCGAGCCCGAGCGCCACATCGGGCACCCACGGCGCCGCCACGATCTCCGGCGTGGCCGCCAGCGGACCGGCGAAGATGCGCAAGCCGTCGCCGCGGGCGCGCTGCGGGCCGCACACGAAGCAGTTCGGGAAGGCGTGCGCGCTGAATCCCGCGTAGTGGCGCGAGGCCTCGAGCGCGGCGAGGTAGTCCGGCGGCGGCGGCACCGCCAGCGTGAGCTGCGCCGGCTCCGCGCTGGCCACGAGATGCGTCTCGTGCAGCAGCTCGAGCCGGCCGTTGTCCCGCGGCACGACCTCGAGCGGCGCGCCGAGCGGCGGCGGCCGGTGCAGGCGCACGCGCACGGTGCAGGGCGCATGCTGCGCGAACAGGCCGGACACGTAGCCGCCGTTGGCCGAACCGGGCGGCCCGCAGAACCGGGGAGCGACGGTGAGCAGCTGCATGCGCGCACCCTACGCGCGAGCGCCGCGCGACTCAACCCGCGGCCAGGCTCGAGCGCTTCTGGTGGTGCCGGGCGTAGCGCCACACGCACCAGCCGGCGCTGTTGCACGCGAACGCGGCCAGCGCGAGCCACTGCATCGACGCCGACAGCCGCGGCGCCAGCGCGCCCATCATCACCGCGGCCATCAGCAGCAGCACGAAGGTATTGGCCGCGGTGGCCGCGCCGCGCGCGTGGCCGAACAGGTCGAGGATGCGCAGCGTGATGATCGGGAACAGCAGCTGCAGCCCGAAGGCCGTGCAGGTGAGCAGCAGCTGCTGCACCAGCACCGGCGGATGCGCGGCCGTGGATTCCAGCAGCAGCATGGCACCGGTCGTCGCCAGCACCAGCGTGTAGCCGACATTGGCCTGCCGCGCGGGCGGGACATGGCCCGCGAGGCGCCCCGAGGCCAGCGCACCGAGCGCGTAGCCGGCGACGATCGGGAGCGTGAGCATCGCGAAGCGCGTCTCGTCGCCGTGCCAGTGATCGAGGATGATCGCCGGCGCCGAACCGATGTAGATCTGCATGCCGACGAAGCACAGGCCGCTGGCCGCGGTCAGCAGCAGGAATTCGCGATGCCCCATCACGCCGAGCACGTTGCGCAGCAGGGCGCCGAATTGCAGCGGCGTGCGCTGCGCGCGCGGCAGCGTTTCCGGGAGCTTGCGCAGCACCATCAGCGCCAGCACCAGAGCGTAGACCGCCATGCTGGCGAACACGGCGCGCCAGCCGAGCCAGAAGTGCACCCAGCCGCCGATGATCGGCGCCAGCGCCGGGCCGACGCTGAACATGATCGTGATCGCGCTCATGACGCGCTGCGCCTGCGCGCCGCTGTAGCAGTCGCGCACCACCGCGCGGCCGATGATGACGCCGACGCCGCCGACCATGCCCTGCATGGCGCGGAAGCACAGCAGCGCGCCGAACCCCGGCGCCAGCGCGCAACCGGCCGAAGCCAGCGCGTAGAACAGCAACCCCGCCAGCATCACGCGGCGCCGCCCGATCGCGTCCGCGAGCGAACCGTGCAGCAACGACATGCAGGCGTAGGGCACCAGGTACACGGTCAGCGTCTGCTGCACCTGCAGATAGCTGATGCCGAATTCGACCGCCATCGCTCGCATCGAGGGGAAGAAGGCGTCGATCGTGTAGGGCCCGAGCGTCGCCAGCAACGCGAGTACCAGCGCCACGCGCGGCGGCGCCGCGCCCGTGGCCGCGTTCAACCCTGGCCGGGCCGCAGCGATGCGAGCCAGGCCTGCGGCGATTCGCCGCGCTCGAGCACCTCGACCAGCGCGGAGCCAACCACGCATCCGTCGACTGCCCCGCGCAGCCGTTGGACCTGGTCCCGCGACCGGATGCCAAAGCCCGCGCACACCGGCACCTGCGCCGCGGCGCGCACGCGCGCGAGATAGTCGAGCACGCCGGCGGCGGTGCCGGCGCTGTGGCCGGTCGTGCCGGTCATCGTCACCGCGTACACGAAGCCCTGGCTGGCTGCGCACAATCGCGCCAGCCGCGCGGGCGGCGTCACCGGCGTGACCATCTGCACCAGCGCCAGTCCGTGCGCGTCGAGCGCGGCGCGCAGCGCGCCGCTCTCGTCGAGCGGCAGGTCCGGCACGATGAAGCCGCACACCCCCGCCGCGGCGCTGGCCGCCGCGAGACGCTCGTAGCCGTAGTTCAGCAACGGGTTGAGATAACTCATCAGCAGCAAGGGTGCGCGCACGCGCGGCATCGCGGTGAGTTCATCGAGGATCCACTGCAGCGTCACGCCCTGGCGCAACGCCTCCTGGCTGGAGCGCTGGATCGTCATGCCATCGGCCATCGGATCGGTGAACGGCACGCCGATTTCGACGACGTCAGCCGCCTCCGCAACGGCGGCTACATGCTCCCGGAATCTCGCGCGCTGCGGGAATCCCGCGGTCAGGAACGCCACCAGCGCCGGCGCGCCGCCGCGCGCGGCGCCGCGGATCGCCTCGGCGATGCGCTCGCGCGGCAGCATCAGCGCACCCCCGCCGGCGGCGCCGGCGCGAGCAGCATCTTCGTCAGCGTCTGCATGTCCTTGTCGCCGCGCCCCGACAGGCCGATCAGCACGCGCTTGCCCGGGTGGGCCCTCGCCCAGCGGCGCGCGCCCGCCAGCGCGTGCGCGCTCTCGATCGCGGGCAATATGCCCTCGCATTCGCAGCACTCGCGCACCGCGGCGAGCGCCTCGTCGTCGCCGGCCGCTTCGTACTGCACGCGGCCGCAAGCCTGCAGCAGCGCGTGCTCCGGCCCCACGCCCGGATAGTCGAGTCCGGCCGAGACCGAATGCGTCTCCTGGATCTGCCCGTCGCCATCCTGCATCAGCATCGAGTAGCTGCCGTGGAGCACGCCCGGCCGCCCGAAGCTCAGCGGCGCGGCGTTGTCGCCGAGCCCCGCGCCGCGGCCACCGGCCTCGACGCCGACGATCGCGACGCCCGCGTCGTTGACGAATGGATGGAATATGCCGATGGCGTTGGATCCACCGCCAACGCAGGCTATGACCAGATCGGGCAAGCCGCCGGATTGCTCCTGGATCTGCGCGCGCGCCTCGCGCCCGATGATGCTCTGCAGTTCGCGCACCAGGTATGGATAGGGATGCGCGCCCACCGCCGAGCCGAGCAGGTAGTAGGTGTTCTCCGGATCCGCGACCCAGTCGCGCATCGCCTCGTCGATCGCCGCGCGCAGCGTCGCATCGCCGCTGGTGACGCTGACGACCGTCGCGCCGAGCAGCCGCATGCGCCCGACGTTCGGCGCCTGCCGCTCCATGTCGACCGCGCCCATGTACACCGTGCACGGCAGGCCCAGGCGCGCGCAGGCCGCCGCGCTCGCCACGCCATGCTGGCCCGCGCCGGTCTCGGCGACGATGCGCTTCGCGCCGAGGCGCTGCGCCAGCAGCGCCTGGCCGAGCGCGTTGTTGATCTTGTGCGCGCCGGTATGCGCGAGGTCCTCGCGCTTCAACCACACGTCGGCTCCCCAGCGCTGCGACAGCCGCGGCGCATGGCTGAGCGCCGTCGGCCGTCCCACCCAGGTGCGCAACTGCTGCTGGTATTCGCGCTGGAAATCGGCATCGCCGAGCCAGCGCTTCACGCCCTGTTCGAGGCGCTCGTGCGCCGGCACCAGTGTCTCCGGCACGTAGCGCCCGCCGAAGGGACCGTAGCGGCCATGCGCATCCGGAAAGGCGCCGGCGCGCAGCTGCTCGAGCCAGCGTGCGCGGGTGGCAGGGTCGGGTCTGTTGTCGCTCATGTTTCGATCTCGCTGAATGCCGCACGCGCGGCCCGCACGAAGGCGGTGATCTTGTCCGTGTCCTTGATGCCCGGGCGCGATTCGAGCCCGCTCGAGGCGTCGACGCCGAACGGACGCACGACGCGGATCGCGTTCGCCACGTTGCCGGCGTGCAAGCCGCCGGCCAGCACCAGGCGCGTGTGCCGCGCGATCTCGGCCGCATGTTGCCAATCGCTGACCTCACCGCTCCCGCTGCGCGCGCCTTCGTACAGGAGCCGCGCCGGGTAGTCGCTGATCGCCCCGTGCCCGCCCGCGCCGACGCCCGCCGGCGCACCGCGCAGCACCGGCAACCGCGCCACGCGCTGCGGCAGGTGGAGCTTCACGAAATCGCCGATGTCGGCCTGCAGCATGTGCGGATGGAACTCGCGCACCACCTGGTCCACTTCAGATTGCGCCGGATGCTGCATCACCGCCACGCAGGTGAGCTGCTGCCGCACGCCCAGCGCCAGCTCCGCCGCCCGCTCCGGTTTCACGCGCCGCGGCGAGGCCGCAAACACGAATCCGATCGCATCGACGCCCGCCTCCGCCGCCGCGGTCACCGCCTCGGCAGTCGTAATGCCGCAAACCTTGACCCACCCGCTCATGCGGACCGCGCGCGAAAAACATGCGCACCGCGAAACGTAGCGAGCAGCACGTGTTCGGTCATCCCTTTGATCGGGACCGTCCGCGCCATGGACGGCGCGGCCGGAGCCCCCATGGATGGGTTCATGGCGTTCCCGATCGGACCCATCACCGGGCGCGCGCTGCCTGCTGCATCGTCGCTCATGATCTTCGCGCGCGCTCCATGCGCCCGGCCGACAACATCGCGCGCACCAGCTGCAGCGGCTCGAGCGCCGACATCAATGCGCTGCCGACCAGCGCCACGTCGTAGCCGGCGATCGCGATGCGGGCGGCGTCGGCGGCCGTGGCCACGCCGCTCTCGGCGACGCGCGGCACCGAATCGGGCAGCAGGCCCACCAGTTCCTCGAGGCGGCCCGGTACGACCTCGAGGCTCACCAGGTCCCGGCAGTTCACGCCGACCAGGAGCGTGGCGACGCTCGAGTAATGCCGCACCAGTTCGGTGGCCCGCTCGATGTCGCCGGCATCGAAGGCCTCGAGCAGCACGAACAGCTTCAGGCGCGCCGCGCACTCGATCATCGCCTCCAGCGCCGGCTGGTCGAGCATGCGCAGGATCAGCAGCACGCCGCCGGCGCCGGCGAGGCGCGCCTCGCACACCTGGTACGGGTCGACGAGGAAATCCTTGCGCATGGCGGGAATGCGCCCGGCGAGCGCGCGCACCGCGGTGACGAGGTGCGCCATCGACCCGTCGAAGCGGCTCGGTTCGGTCAGCACCGAGACCGCCGCGGCGCCCGCTTCGGCATAGCCGCCGACGCGCGCCATGACGCTCTCCTCGTTGCCCTCGCGCAGCTTGCCGGCGGCGGGCGAGCGGAATTTCACTTCGGCAACCAAGTCGAAGCGGCGCGCCGACAGTTGCAGCGGCGGCGGCGGCGGCGAATCGGCGGCCCGCGCGCGCAGCTCGGCTTCCGGCCATTGCATGCGCGCCTCGGCGACGCGCTGCCGGCTGGCCGCGGCCATGCCGGCCAGGAAATCCACGCTGCCACCCTCAGCCACGCGGCGCCTCCGTGGGCGCGGCGCGCGCGAGCCGCGCCAGCAGAGCCTGCGCGGCGCCGGAATCGATCGCCCGCGCGGCGCGCGCGACGGCCAACCGCGGCGCGGGCTCGGTGCCGGTGACCTCGAGCGCGAGCGCGGCGCCGAGCAGCAGCGCGTCGCGCGCCGCGCCCTGCTGTTCGCCCGCCAGCACGCGTCGGAGCGTCGCCGCGTTCTGCGCCGCATCGCCGCCGGCCAGGTCCTCGACGCTGCAGGGCGCCAGCCCGTAGTCGGCCGGGTCGCGCTGCCCGCGCCGCACTTCGCCGGCGCGCACGTCGAACACTTCGAACGGCCCGACGGGCGTGGGCTCGTCCCAGCCGGCGGCACCGTGCACGACCAGCGCGCGCTCGATCTCCATGCCGGCGAGCGCCTGCGCCATCAGTTCCGCGGTCGCCAGGTCGTAGGCGCCGATGACGTGGAACGGCGGCGCGGCCGGGTTCGTCAGCGGACCGAGGATGTTGAACACCGTGCGCACGCCGAGCGTCGCGCGCACCGCGGCCAGCGATTTCATCGCCGGGTGATAGTGCGGCGCGAACAGGAACGTGAAGCCGGTGTCGGCGAAGCATTGCGCCGCGCGCTGCTCGTCGAGCGGCAGCGCGAGGCCGAGCGCGGCGAGCACGTCGGCGCTGCCGGCGCGGCTGGAAATCGAGCGGTTGCCGTGCTTGACGACCGGCACGCCGCAGGCCGCGGCCAGCAGCGCCGCGCCCGTCGACAGGTTCAGGCTCCCGGATTTGTCGCCGCCCGTGCCGACGATGTCGACGGCGCGCAGCGGCGCCGGCAGCGCGGGCTTGCGCGCCAGCGATCGCATCGCCACCGCGAAGCCGCGCAGCTCCGCCGCCGTCACGCCCTTGAGCCGCAGCGCCGCCAGCACCGCCCCGGCCATCGCCGGCGCGAGCTCGGGCGCGGTGAGCGCCACGAGCAGCGCGCCGGCCTCGCGCTCGGTGAGGTTCTGCCCGTCGAGCAACCGGTCGAGCGTCGGGCTGAGCGTGGTGTCCGGCATCGGCATCAGTTCCGTGCGCCGCCGAGGACCAGGAAATTCGCCATCATCGCCGGACCCTGCGGCGTCAGCACGCTCTCGGGATGGAACTGCACGCCTTCGATTTCGAAGCGCGCGTGCCGCAGTCCCATGATTTCCCCTTCGGCCGTGCGCGCCGTGACGATGAGTTCCGGCGGGAGCGAGGCCGCTTCCGAGATCAGGGAATGATAACGCCCCACTTCGCACGGGCTGGGTATGCCGGCGTACACGCCGCGGCCGTCGTGTTCGATCATCGAGGTCTTGCCGTGCATCAGCCGCGGCGCGCGCACGACGCGCCCGCCGAAGGCCTCGGTGATCGACTGGTGGCCGAGGCACACGCCCAGGATCGGGATGCGGCCGGCGAAGGCACGGATCATCGCGATCGATACACCCGCCTGCTGCGGCGTGCCAGGTCCCGGCGAGATGCACAGGTGCGTCGGCGCGAGCGCGATCGCCTGTTCGACGCCCAGGGCGTCATTGCGATGCACGATCACCTCGGCGCCCAGCACCATGAAGGCCTGCACCAGGTTGTAGGTGAAGGAGTCGTAGTTGTCGATCAGCAGCAGCCGCGCGCTCACAGCCCGTCCTCCGCCAGCCGCAGCGCCTGCACGGCGGCCGCGCTCTTGTGCAGGATCTCGCCATGTTCCGCCTCCGGCTGGCTGTCGGCAACGATCCCGGCGCCCGCCTGGTAGCTGTATTCGTCGCCGTGGAACACGAGCGTGCGGATCGTGATGGCCTGGTCCATGTCGCCGCGCGCGCCGAAGTAGCCGACGGTGCCGCCGTACAGGCCGCGGCGCACGGGTTCGAGTTCCTCGATGATCTGCATCGCGCGCACCTTCGGCGCCCCGACCAGCGTGCCGGCCGGGAACGCCGCGGCGAACAGGTCGAAGGCATCGCGACCGGCGGCCAGCTGCCCGTGCACGCCGCTGACGATGTGCATCACGTGGCTGTAGCGCTCGATCGCGCGGAAGGGTTCGACGCGCACGCTGCCGGCGGTGGCGACGCGGCCGAGATCATTCCTCGCGAGATCCACGAGCATGACATGTTCCGCATTTTCCTTCGGATCGGCGAGCAGCTCCGCGGCGCGCGCCGCATCGACATCGGCCTCGCCCGAGCGCGGCCGCGTGCCGGCGATCGGGCGCAGCTCGGCGTGGCCGCCGGCGAGCTTGACCAGCGCCTCGGGCGATGAGCCCACGACCGTCAGGTCGCCGAGCTCGCAATAGAACATGTACGGCGAGGGATTCACGAGCCGCAGCGCGCGGTAGGCCTGGAACGGATCGAGGTCGTGGCGGCCGGCGAAGCGCGAGGACAGCACCAGCTGGTACACATCGCCAGTGGCGATGTATTCCTGCGCACGCCGCACGCCGTCGAGATAGGCATCACGCCCGAGCGCCGCGGCCGGCGGCTCGTGGCTGCCGCGGCGCGCGCGTGGCGCGGGCATCGGCCCGCGCAGCGCCTGGATCACCTCGCGGCGCAGCGCGACGCGTTCGGCTTCGCTCCCGGCATGGAGCAGCGCGATCGCGCGCGTCAGGTGATCGAACACCAGCATCGAATGCGGCGCGACGTAATGCAGCAGCGGCGGCGCATTGGGCAGCGCCGCCGCGCGCTGCGGGAGCCGTTCGAAGAACCGCACGACATCATAGGAGGTGTAGCCGACGAGGCCGCCGGCCAGCGGCACGCTGCCGAGCTCCGGCAGCGGCCGGGGCGCGGCGGCGAGCGCGCCGCGCAGGCCATCCAGCAGCTCGGGCGCCGTGCGCGGCAGCGGCAACGAACGCGCGCCGACGGTGAAGCGCTCGCCGTCGAGCCGCACCTCGAGCGCCTCGCCGAAGCCGATGAAGGAATAGCGCCCCAGCCGCTCGCCCCCCTCCACGCTCTCGAGCAGGAAGCGCGGCCGGAACGCGGCCAGCTTCGCGTACGCCGAAACCGGCGTGTCGAGGTCCCCCGCGATGTCAAAAGGCGCTTTCATTCAGGAATGGCATCCAACAAAAAACCCATCACCGGTCGCTCTCCGGAGATGGGTCTGGTGTTCGTTCGACAGGTCTTAGGATTTGATCGCAATACAGCCCAGGGCCCACTCCGTCCTAGAAGCGGGGCCACCACCAGCGGATCGCGGCAGACTGGGCGGATGCGTGCATACGGAGCCAGTATGGCGACAGCCCGCGGCGGGCGTCAAGAGACCCGCGCGGCAGCGGCGGCGGGCAGAACCTCGTCGGACGGTGCGCTCATCGGGCCGCGGCGGCCTGCTCGTTCGCGGCGAGCTGCGCGCACAGCGCCTCGGTCGCAGTGACGGCCTCGGGCCCGAGACGGCTCAACGCGGCGTCGACGAAGGCCAGCAGCCGGCCGTGCTGCACGGCGCTGAGCCGCGGGAAGGCGCGCCACTGGTCCAGCCAGTCGCGGGCAGCGCGCTCATCCGAGGCCAGCGCCACGATGACCTCCGGATCGCGCGCCGCCACCGACTCGAGCGACACGGCCGGCGCGGCGGCGCTCAGCTCCGCGTAGACATTGCGGTAGCCGCAGGCCTCGATCGCGTCGGAGACGAGCTGCTCGCCGCCGAGCGTGTACACCGGCCGGTCCCACACCTGCAGCAGCACGCGCGGCCGGCGCGCCCGGCGATAATGCGCGCGCAGCGCGGCGATGCGCTGGCGCAGCGCGTCGGCCGCGGCATCCGCCGTCGAGCGCGTATCGAGCAGCGCGCCGAGCCGGCGCAGCGCGACTGGCAGGTCATCGAGGCGCGCGACGCGATGGCGGTACACCGGCAGTCCCGCACGATCGAATTGCAGCAATTGCGCGGCTGAAAACGCGCCGGTCCAGGCGACGACCACGTCCGGGTGGAGCGCCAGGATGCGCTCGAGGTCGAAGCCATGGCTGTCGCCGATGCGCGTGATGCCGCGAGCGGCGTCGGGCTCATCCGAGAAGTCCGCAGTGCCGACCACGCGAGCGCCGCCGCCGGCCGCGAACAGCATCGCCGTCGCGCCCGGCGAGAGGCTGACGATGCGCTGCGGGGGCGCGGCGAGCGACACGAGCCGCCCTTCGTCATCGCGCACCTGCCACGGCGCCGCCGTCGCCGCCCTCGCCCAGGCGCAAACGAGCAGGCCGAGCAGGCAGGCCACATGTCTAGACGATAGTCTTGTATTTGACAGACTGTCAGTCCCTGCGTACGATCAATCCATGAACTATATCGCCGAACGCCGCCTGGAAGAAAAGGACCGCCGCCGCAACGAGATCCTCGATGCGGCCGAATCGGTCGCCGCCGTCGAGGGCATCGAGGCGCTGACGATGGATCACGTCGCCCGCAAGGCGCGCATTTCACGCGCGCTGCTGTACGTGTATTTCAAGGACAAGGCCGACCTGCACTTCGGCCTGTGCGAACGCGCGCTGGCGCTGTTGCTCGAGCGGTTCGAGCAGGCCACCGCGCGCCGCGGCAACGGGCTCGAGCACATCATCGCGATCGGCCGGGCCTACGTGGCCTTTGCGGCCGAATTCCCGGTGCATTTCGAGGCGCTGGCGCGCTTCCAGGCGCAGGAGGTCGACGGCGCGGCGGCGACCGCGAACCTCGCCGGCTGCTTCGCCGGCGGCCAGCGCGTCCACGAGATCATGTTCGCGGCCATCGAGGCCGGCCAGCGCGACGGCAGCATCGCCGCCTCGGCCGGCTCGCCGGTGGCGATCGCGATGACGCTGTGGGGATTCATGCACGGCATCATCCAGATCGTGAGCACCAAGGCGGGCCTGCTCGGGGAATACGGGCTGGGTTCGAAAGCGCTGGTCGACCAGGCGCTGAAGCTGGCGGCCGACGGCCTGCGGCCGGCCCGCGGCTGATTTTTTTTGCTTATGCTGGACACTTATCCAAAATATAGACGAGTGTTATTGCTGTGGGCAGGCCTGTTTGCGGTGGCGCCGCTGGCGGCCCAGGAAGCCACGCCGGCGCGACCGCTGCAGTCGATCATCGACGGATACGTGCAGGCCGGCATGGCCTCCAATCTCGCGCTCGCCAACCAGCAGATCGAAGTCGACAAGGGACGCGCCGCGCTCGCGGCCGCCCGTGCGCGTTTCTTCCCGGAGCTGGCGCTCGCGGCTCGCTACACGCGCGCCGAGGGTGGCCGGCAGATCGACCTGCCGGTGGGGCAGCTGCTCGATCCCGTCTACCAGACGCTCAACGACCTGCTGCTCGCCAACGGCGGGGTGGCGAGCTTCAGCGCCATTTCCGACCAGGCGATCCCGCTGCAGCTGCCGCGTGAACAGGACACGCGCGTCACGCTGCGCCAGCCGCTGTATGCACCGGCGATCGCGGCGGGGGTGGATGCGGCTCGCGCCAGCCTCGGCGCGGCCGGCTACTCGCGCGACGCCTACCGCCGCGAGCTGCGGCGCGACATCAGCGTCGCCTACCTCGAGTGGCTCAAGGCGCGCGATGGCGCGGCGATCCTCGCCGCCGCCGAGGCCACGCTGGCCGAGAACCTGCGCGTCAACCAGTCGTTCTACGACCAGGGCAAGGCCACGCACGATGCGGTGCTGCGGGCGCGCGCCGAATGGCTGGACGTGCAGCAGCAGCAGGGCGCGGCGCGCAATGGCGTCGACCAGGCGCGCAGCTACCTGAACTTCCTGCTCAACCGGCCGCTGGCCACGCCGCTCGAAGCGCCCGCCGATTCGCCCATCGCCGGTGCGCGCAGCGACACGGCCAGTCCTGCCGCGGCCAGGGCGGCGGATGTCGCGCCGGCACCGGGCGAGGCCGCCGCCACGGTACGCCCGGAGTTGCTGGCGCTGGAGGCCGCCCAACGCGCCGCCGACGCGCAGCTGCGCGCTGCGCACGCCACGCGCCGTCCGAGCCTGGCGCTCGGCGTGGATGCCGGCACGCAGGGCGTCGACTACGCCACCGGCCGCAACTACGACTTCGTCACCGCCTCGCTGGTGCTGAGCTGGACCCTGTTCGACGGCGGCGCGCGCGCCGCCGCGGTGTCGCAGGCGCGCCTCGCGGGCCGCCAGCTCGCCAACCAGCGTGAATTGCTGGCGGCGCGCATCGGCCTCGAGCAGCAACAGGCCGCCGACAACCTGCGCACCGCGCAGGACTCGCTCGCCACGGCGCAGGCGCGCGCCGACGCGGCCCGCGCAGCCTTCGCGATCGCCAGCAAGCGGCGCGATGCCGGCATGGCGGGGCAGCTCGAGTTCCTCGATGCCCGCAGCGAAATGACCGGCGCTGAACTCAACCGCAACCTCACCTACTACACGCTGCTGGAGCGCCAGGCCGAATTCGCCTGGGCGCGCGGAGACCTGCCATGAGAGTCCTGTCGACGGCCACCGCCACGGTGCTGGGGCTCGCGCTCGCCGCCTGCTCCGGTTCGAAGCCGACGGCCGCGCCGGGCGCCACACCCGTGGCGGTGGCCGTGGCCGCCAGCGGCCCCGACCAGCCCGCACTCCTGTTGCACGGCGCGATCGCGAGCCGCGACGAGCTGCGCCTGGCCTTCAAGGTGGGCGGCGTGATCGCGCGCATCGACGTCGAGTCCGGCCAGGGCGTGCGCGCTGGCCAGCTGCTGGCCGAACTGGATCCCACCGAAGTCGAGGCGCAGCAGACGCAGGCCCGCGAGCTCGATGCCAAGGCGGCGCGCGACCTGGAGCGCGGCGAAAAACTCTACGCCGACGAAGTGCTGAGCCTCGAGCAGCTGCAGAACCTGCGCACGCAGCGCGAGTTGGCCGCAGCCCAGCTGCGCGCGGCGCGCTTCAACCGGCAGTACGCGCGCATCGTCGCCCCGGCGGACGGCGTGGTGCTGAACCGCCTCGCTTCCGCACACGAGCTCGTGGCCGCGGGACAGCCGGTGCTGCTGGTCAGCTCCGGCAGCCGCGGCTACGTGCTGCGCACCGCGGTCTCCGACCGCGAGTTGCTGCCGTTGCGCCTCGGGTTGCCGGCGCAGGTGCGCATCGACGCCGCGCCCGAGCTGCCACTCACCGGCACGGTCAGCGAAATCGCGCGCGCTGCCGACCCGGCCACGGGCCTGTTCACGGTCGAGATCACGCTCGCGCCCACCACCCTGCGCCTCGCCAGCGGCATGGTGGCGAGCGCGCGCCTGCAGCCGGCCGGTGCCGGGCAGCTCGTGCGCATTCCGGCCGGCGCGCTGGTCACCGGCGAGGGGCTGGATGGCCAGGTCTTCATACTCGATGCGGGGCATGCGCGCCGCCGCGCCGTGACCGTCGCCTTCATCGACGGGGATGAACTCGCCCTGCGCGCCGGCGTGCAACCCGGTGAGCGGGTGATCACCGACGGAGCGGCCTACCTCGACGATGGCGAAGCGGTCGCGGTTGCGCCGGCTGCCGCAGCCGCGCACTGAGCCGGGACACGGCCGATGCGCCTGCTCGAGATGCCGATCCGTCGCCACCAGTTCACGCTGGTGGCCTTCCTGTGCCTCGTGGTGCTGGGCCTGTACGCGTTCCAGAACATCCCGCGCGAGGAGGACCCGCACATCAAGTTCGCGGGCTTCTTCGTCACCGCGATCTGGCCCGGCGCCGACCCGCAGGACCTCGAGCGGCTGGTGGCCAAGCCGCTCGAGGATCGCATCGCCGAACTCGACAGCGTGCACAAGCTCGAGACCACGCTGGTCGACGGCGTCGCCTTCGTCGCGGTGGAGTTCGAGGCCAGCGCCGACCCGGACCGCAAGTACGACGAGATGGTGCGCGAGATCAATGCGCTCCGTCCGACGCTGCCGGCGGACCTGCGCGAACTGGAGATCCGCAAGATCAGTCCTGCGCAGGTCAATATCCTGGAGCTGGCGCTGGTCTCGGATACTGCCGCCTACGAGCGGCTCGAGGACGCAGCCCGCGAACTCAAGGACACGCTCAAGGCCGTGCCCGGCATCCGCACCGCGGAGAGCTGGGCCTACCCCGCGCGCGAACTGCGCGTCACGGTCGACCTGACGCGCATGGCGCAGATGCGCGTGACCCCGGGCGCGCTGCTGCAGGCCATCCAGAGCGACAACGCCAACATCCCGGCCGGCTTCATCGACATCGGCGCGCGCAGCTTCAGCCTCAAGACCGCCGGGCCCTACGGTTCGCCGGAACAGGTGCGTGACACGGTGATCGGCGGCGCGGGCGGGCGCATCGTGCGCGTGCGCGACGTGGCCGACGTCGCCTGGGCGACCGATACGCTGAGCTACGTCGGCCGCTTCGACGGCCGCCGCGCGCTGTTCGTCACCGCGAACCAGAAGGACGGCTACAACACCCCGCGCGTGCAGCAGGACGTCGACCGCGCGCTCGATCGCTTCGAGGCCACGCTCCCGAAGGACATCCGCCTGGCGCGCGGCTTCGAGCAGGCGCGCAACGTGACGCGCCGGCTCGACCGGCTGTACCTCGATTTCGGCATCGCGGTCGCGCTCGTCGCGCTCACGCTCCTGCCGCTGGGGCTGCGCGCCGCGGGCATCGTGATGATCGCGCTGCCGCTGTCGCTCGCGATCGGCATCGCCGCGCTGTATTTCATCGGCTATTCGCTCAACCAGATCTCGATCGCCGGCTTCGTGGTGGCCCTGGGGCTCCTGGTCGACGATTCGATCGTGGTGGTGGAGAACATCTCGCGGCACCTGCGCTCCGGCTCGACCCGCCTGCAGGCGGCGCTGGCCGGCACCGAGCAGATCTTCAATGCGATCCTCGGCTGCACCGCCACGCTGATCTTCGCCTTCCTGCCGCTGATCGCGCTGCCCGGCAACGCCGGCAAGTTCATCCGCGTGCTGCCGACGGCGGTCGTGACCACGATCGTGGGTTCGCTCCTGATCGCGCTGTTCATCATCCCGTTCCTCGCCAGCCGGCTGCTGCCCAAGGAAGGCGCGCAGCACGCCAACCCGCTGCTCGAGCGCGTGATGGGCGCGATCCACCGCTACTACCGGCCGGCGCTCCACTACTGCCTGGCCCGGCCGCGCGCGACCGCGGCCACGGCGATCGGCGGCTCGCTGCTGCTCGCGGCGCTGCTGGTGCCGCTGCTCGGCTCGAGCCTGTTCCCCAAGGCCGACACGCCGCAGTTCCTGGTCAGCGTCGACACGCCCAACGGCGCGAGCTTCGCGGCCACCGACCGCGCGCTGCGCTTCGTCGAGGCGCGGCTGGCGCAGACGCCCGAGGTCAGCGCCTACTACTCGAACCTCGGGCACGGCAATCCGCAGATCTACTACAACCACGTGGTGCGCAACAACGCCTCGAACTACGCCGAGGTGTTCGTGCTGCTCAAGCGCTTCGACACGCACGACACGCCGCGGGTGCTCGATCG
>DATKLZ010000013.1:0-10899 GCA_035542135.1 Steroidobacteraceae bacterium
GCCTTGAAGGTGCTGTCGACGTACAGCCGCGTGACCAGCGCCATCAGCAGGCTCTTGACCACCAGCAGCAGCACAAGAAGTCCCATCACCAGCAGGAACTGCAGGTACAACAGCCGTATGTCGAGCAGCATGCCGACCGAGATGAAGAACAGGCCCAGCAGCAGCTCGCGGAACGGCCGCACCGCCGATTCCACCTGGTGCCGATACTCGGTCTCGGCCAGCATCATGCCGGCGAGCCGCAGCAGTTCCTCGTCGGCGCTGTCGCCGTACAGCACGGCGTCGCCCGCCTGCCGTGCGAGCCGGATGCGCGCCGGATCCAGGTCGACTGCCAGGTACTCGAAGCCCTGCGATTCGAGCACGCGCGCAATGTTCTGGCCGACGCGCCCGAAACCGCACAGGATCACGTGCTCGCGGCGCGCGACCTCGCCGGTGGCCGCGGCCTCGCGCTCCATCGCCGTGCCCGGCGGCCCGCGTTCGCCGAGCAGCGCACGCGCGATGCGGCGGTTGTAGCGGATCAGCAGCGGGCTCAAGACCATGCTCACCACCAGCGCCGCCAGCAGCGGCTGGCTGACTCGCGCCGGCACCAGCTGTGGCTCGGGCACCAGGATCGTCAGCAGCGCGACGCCGAATTCGCCGCCGCCGGCCAGCACGACGCTGGTGCGCACCGCCTTGAAGGTGCTGTCGACGTACAGTCGGGTCGCCAGCGACATCAGCAGGCTCTTCGACACCAGCAGCAGCGCCAGCAGCCCGGTGACCAGCAGGAACTGCTGGTACAGCAGCCGCACGTCGAGCAGCATGCCCACGGAGATGAAGAACAGGCCCAGCAGCAGCTCGCGGAACGGCCGCACCGCCGATTCCACCTGGTGCCGATACTCGGTCTCGGCCAGCATCATGCCGGCGAGGAAGGCGCCCAGCGCCATCGACAGCCCAACGAGCTGCGTGATCCACGCGCAGCTCAGCACGACCAGCAGCACGGTCAGCGTGAACAGCTCGCGCAGCCGGCTGTGCGCGATCTCGTAGAACAGCGGACGCAGCAGCCAGCGGCCGATCGCCAGCACGAGCAGCAGCGCCAGCAGGCCCTCGACCACCAGCCGCGCCACCCCGAGCCCGGTGAATGCCCCCTCGCCGCGCGCCAACGCGGTCGCCAGCGCCAGCAGCGGCACGAACGCGAGGTCCTGGAACAGCAGCACGGCGAAGGCGAGCCGGCCGTGCGTGCGGTTCAGCTCCGATTGATCGGTCAGCTGCTGCAGCACGATTGCCGTCGAACTCATCGCGATGGCGCCGCCGGTGACAGCGGCCGCGGCCCAGCCGACGCCCAAGGCGTGCAACACGCCGATCGCGACCACGCCGACCGCCAGCAGCTGCGCGGCGCCGAGCCCGAACACCTCGCGCCGCATCGCGAGCATGCGCGCCCAGTGGAAATCGAGGCCCAGGGTGAACAGCAGGAACACCACGCCGATCTCGGCGAGTGCGTGCGTGGCCTCGCCGTTGGGCAGCACGCCCAGGGCCAGCGGCCCGAGCAGCATGCCCACCACGAGGTAGCCGAGGATCGGCGGCAAGCCCTGGCGGCGCGCCACCGCGACCACGACGACCGAGGCCAGCAGCAGGATCAGCACCTGGGTCAAAGGCTGCGCGCTCATGCGCGGCAACTTAAGCGCTCGGGGACCGGCTGCGCAACCCTCGCCTCGCCGCTCGTGCCGCCCGGCACGGCGGGCGCTGCGATGCGGCGGGCGCGAAAGGTCCTAGCGCGGCGCCTGCATGGTCACGGTGGCGTCGTTCCCGTCGAAGCCCTGGATGGCGCGCCGGTAGGCATTGATGACCAGCCGCTCGGCAGCCTTGTCGACGCGCGGCGCCAGCAGCATGCGCAGCAGCACGTCCTCGGCCGGCCGCTCGCGCTCGTCGACCAGCACCTGCTCGATGTAGCGCGCCAGGCGCGAGGTGATCTCGTTGACGAAGCGCAGCCGCGCCCCGTCGCGCACCTGGTCCGGCTCCGGCCCGTAGGTGGCGCGGGCCTCGACGCTCAATTCGTGCAGGAATACGGCCAGCAGCCGGGCCTGGTCGACGAGCGCCAGCTCCCTGAAGTATTCGATTTCCGACTGCAGGTTCACGGCCGTGCCACGCTCCGCAGCCCTCACGCGGCCGCTAGGTGGGGAAGAACTCGAGCGTCTTGCGTGCGGTGATCGCTTCCACGTCCCTGGCTTCGAACCGGAACAGCTTGACGCGCGCGACGATCTTGCGCTCCAGATCGTCGTCATTCAACTCGCTGCTGAGCAGGCGGCAATCCGTGACCTCGCCGGACGGTGCGATCGTCAGCTGCAGCACGATCTTGCCCTGCAAATCGGCCCGCTCGCGCAGCGCGCGCGCGTACAGCGCGTCGATGGCGCCCTTGTTGCGGTCGAACACCAGCGCGATCTCTTCTTCGCTCCGCGCCGCCTTGCCGCTGGTGCCATTGCGGGTCACCCGGCTGGCCGCCGCATCGGCGGCGATGCGCGAATTGACGGCCGTGGTGTTGTGGTCGGACAGCGCGCCGGCGCCGGAACCGAAGCCGCGGCTCGAGGCGGCGGTGACGATGCCGGACGAGCCGACGCCCACCTTCGAGGCGATCAGCGAGCGCTCGGAGCGCGCATCCTGCCCGACGTCGGCCTTCAGCTGCTTGTTCTGCAGCGTCTTGGTGTCGAGCTGGTCGCGCAGGTCGGCGAGCTCGTCCTTGATGGCGCGCATCGCGGCCGAGTTCTCCATCTTCTTGCGCGTGTCCACCGGCTTCGGCTCCGGCTTCGCCTCGGGCTTGGGCTTTTCCTTCGGCGCCTCCACTGGCTTGGGCGGCGGCTTGGGCTGCTCCTGCTGCATCAGCCGCGCCAGCCGCGGCGGCACCGGCTCTTCGGCGGCCGTGGGCTTGGGCAGATGGATGAACGGCAGGACCAGGCCGAACAGCAGCACGAGCAGCAGGCCCGCGCGCAGGAATCTGCGGAAACGACGCTGGTCTTCCGGATCCGGCTCCCAGGCCAGCTCGAAATTGCGGTAATACTGTGTCAGTTGCGCCGCCATCAGAGCTTCTTCCGCAGCTGGTCCATGTCGACGGCCTTCTCCTTCTCCACCAGCGCGAAGGACAGCCGGCCGTAGTCGGCATCGGTGCAGGTGCTCATCACCTTCTTCAGCACCTCGTAGGGAATCTGCTTGTCAGCCATGACGGTGATCTCGCGGTCGGCGATGTCCTTCTCGGTCATGGCCTGGCCGACCAGCATCGGCCGCTTCAGCGCCGTGCGGAGCGGCGCGATGATCGCATCGCGGCTGTCGCGCACGTCGGCGATGCTGGCGACGCGCTCGCCCTGCACGAACAGGTCTTCCCTGGTCAGCATGACGACCACGGTCTGGCGCGGCCGCTGCTGCGAGATCGACTGCGGGATGTCGATGCCCTTCGAATTCTGCACGACTTCGACCTCGGTCGAATACACGAGCAGGAACGACACCATCACGCTGAGGATGTCGATCATCGGGATCAGGTTCAGCTCCGCGTCGGCCTTGTTGCGGATCTGGTGCTGCAGCATGCGCCGCGCGCGGTTCGACATGCTCATGGCTTGCCTCCGGCCGCGGCCGGCGCGGAAGTCGAGGCCGCCACCGGCGCATCGCCGATCGACACCTGCGGGAACAGTTCCGCCTGCACCGTGTTCAGCCCGGCATTGACCTCCACGATGCGCGTGCGGTCCATGACCTGCACGAGCGTGTCGTAGGGGGTCTGCGGCTCGAGCAGGATGGTCGCTTCGGTCTTGTCGGGGTAGCGCGATTTCACGAACTTGAGGTACTCGGTGAGCCCGTCGAGGTCATAGCCCTTGGCGGTGTTGGGCAGCGTGTGCAGCGGCCCCGTGCCGCGATCGGCGACGACCAGCGAATCGTCGTGCACGATCACTTCGAGGTTCAGTCCCTTCGGGAGCTCGGGGAAACTGGGATTGTTCGACGGCAGGCGCAGGTCGAGCACGACGGTGCGCGAGAAGATGGCGGTCATCAGCAGGAACGTCACCAGCACCGTGAAGATGTCGATCATCGACACCAGCTGCAGTTCCGACGGCCGGCGTTGCCGGCGCATCAGCTTCCTGAGGGCTTGGGAGCGGCGCATGCGCGGTCTCGCTTGGGGCTAGGTGCGGATGCTTCAGGATGCCGCTGCGGTGCGTTCGGTCACGGCATTGAGGAATTTCACCGAGGCCATCTCGAGGCTGTCGATGAGCTCCGTGGTCTTGGTCTGCAGCACCGCGTGGATGACCAGCAGCGGCACCGCGGTCATCAGGCCGAAGGCCGTGCAGTTCATCGCCACCGAGATGCTGGCCGACAGCAGGTTGGCCTTGTCCGCCGGATTGACGGTCGCCACCGCCGCGAAGGCGTTGATGAGGCCGACCACGGTGCCGAGCAGGCCGAGCAGGGTCGCGAGGTTGGCAAAGGTCGCCAGGTAGTGCGTGCGCTTCTCGAGCCGCGGCACGACATCCATCAGGCTCTCTTCCATCGCCTTCTCGATGTCGTCGCGCGAGCGCGCCGAGCTGATGCGCGCCAGGCCATAGCTGAGGATCTGCCCGACCGCGGAATCGGACTTCCCGGTGAGCTGCACCGCGCCCTTGAAGTTGCCTTGCGCCAGCAGTGGCGCGATCTCGTTCCACAGGCTGCGATTCTTGATCGCAGTGTGCGTGAGCACGATGTAGCGCTCGAATGCGATGGCCGCGCCGATGACCAGTACCACCGCGATCGGGTACATCATCGCGCCGCCACCCTGGAAGAACCGGATAATCATGCTGAAGAAATTCATCATCAGACTCCCATGCCTGGACCGACCGATTGAATTAGAAACCAACCGCCGCGTTATGCCAAAGACCTACTTCTCATCCCCGGCCGGCAGCGCAGTCGCCGCGCCGGCCGCTGGTTTGGTCGCCGGCGTCGCGGGCGGTGCCGCGGCGTCGGGGTGCAAGGCTGCGAAATAGCGGTTTTGCCGGCGGAATACGTCGCGATCCACGGGCGCGAGCACTTCATCGAGCAGGCTTTTCGGTGGCCGGCCGGCGAATTCTCCGAGATCAGGTCGCTTCCAGGGTACGACGTACATCACATTCGGCAGTTCACGATTGCCCGTGACCTGCGTCGCGCCCAGGTCGATCTGGTCCATGGCGCGTGATTTGGCCGCGGCAGGCGTCCTGGCAGCCGACGTGGGCGCCGCAGGCGGCTTGGCCGGCGCGGCCGCGGGCTTGTCCGTCGTGGGCGTGGCGGGCGCCACGGCGGCGCTGGAGGTGTTCACCGCGGGTTCGAGCTCGTCGGCGCCACTCCCGGACGCCAGCGCGAGCATCAGCAGGGTCGCCAGGGTTCTCATGGAGTACCTCCAGGGGTGGCCGCCGCGGCGGCGGGCGCGGATTCGGGCGCGGCCGTTGGCGCTTGCGCCGGCGGCGGCGCAGCCTTGATGCCGGTACGGTGTCGCAATTCGGCGATCCAGCCACTGACGGGTTTGTCTTCGCCGCTGAGCTGTTTGTACTGCTCGAACTCGGGCAAGGCGGCGGCCGGGTCGCCGAGGTACAGGTCGAGCAGCACGCCGAGATTGCGATGTGCCGGCGCGTAACCGGCGTCGGCGGCGATCGCCTGCAGGTAGGCCGCCTTCGCCTCGGGGAACTTGCCGAGCGCGCGGCGCACCAGGCCGAGCTCGGTCCAGGCCGCGGCGTTGCCGGGCGCACGCTCGGTCGCGCGTTGCAGCGCCTCCGCGGCTTCCGCGAGCTTGCCCTCGCCCTGCAGCACGATGCCGAGGTTGATCGAAGGTTCCGCCAGCTGCGGATACTGCAGTTCCATCTGCTTGAAGCCGAGCTCCGCATCCGTGGTCTTGCCCGACAGGGCGGCGGCGATCGCGCGCGAGAAGTCCGCGGTGGCGCCGGCGGGCAGCGCCGCTGGCGCCGGCGGCGCGACGGCCACCGGCGCCGCATTGGCCGCGGAGGGGGCGGCGCCCGCAGGCGGCGTTGCCGTGGCCGGCGCCGTCGCCGCCGGCGGCGCACCCAGCGTGCGCTGCAGCTCGCCCCACTGCTCGGTCTTCGCGTAGCGCGCCGGGCTCAGCTCCGCCAGCGCCTGGAAACTCCTGCGCACGGATTCGTCGTAGATGCCGTCCATGGTGCGCTTCGCGTTGACCTCGTGGATCGCGATCGCCTGCTCCTCGAACGGATTCGCCTGCTCTTCCAGCAAGGCGTCGAACTGCTCGCGTTCCTCGTCGCTGAGCTTCTTCGGCCGCTCGGAGGCCAGCAGGTCGCGCCCGAGCGTGCGATACAACTCGGCCATCTCGTAGGTGGCGGCGGTCGTGGTCGTGGCGACATCGTAGGCGGCCACCGCCTTGTAGCCGGCCAGCGCGGTCTCCATCGCCTGCTTCTTCGCCTGCAGCGACTTCTTCAGCGGCGCGGTCAGGCGTATCGCCCGGAACGCGTCGCGCGCCGGCTCGGCCAGCGCCAGGCGCGCGGTGGCCGCGAGGAACCGCGTGCGATCGGTGCGCTGCGCGCCCGCGGCGCCATCGGCCTTGATGATCTCGTTGCGCCAGCGCGCCACGGCCGCGAGGTCGCCGGACTTGAGCGCCGCATCGACGAGGCGCGCGCGCGCCTCCTCGGCGTCGCCGACCGGCTGCGGATAGCGCTGCACGAATTGCTCGAGCAGGACCGCCGTGCGCGCGGTGTTGCCCGATTTCTCATACAGGTCGGCCGCGCGCAGCGTCGCCTCGCGCGCCACCGCCGGGTCTTCGCCCGGGCCGTTCGCGATGCGCTCGAATTCGACCGCCGCCTGCGCGCCGCGCCCGGCCTCGACGTAGGCGACCGCCAGCTTGCGCGTGATGTCGGCGCCGTACTCGCTCTTCGGGTAATCGCGCCGGTAGGCTTCCAGAACGCCGATGGCGCGGTCCCACTGCTTGGCGTTGATGAGCGAGGCCGCCGCGTCGTACTGCGCCGTCGGCACGACCTTGGAGGCCGGCGCGACGCTGGCGACGCGCAGGAAATCCGCCGCGGCGCCGGCCTCATCGCCGGCCTTGCGCTTGGCTTCGCCCTGCCGGTACACGGCGGCGGCCAGCCGTTCGGACAGGTCGCCGCGCTCCGGTGCACCCGCCGGCGTCAGCTGCAGCGCGCGCAGGAACGCGGGCTCGGCCTGCACGTAGTCCGCCTGGTCGAATTGCGCCTGGCCGATAATTGTCCAGCCGATGCGCTGCTTGGCGACGTCCACCGGCGGATCGCGCGCCAGCAGCAGCTGCGCGAGCTGGATGGCGCGCGGCAGGTCGTGCGCCGCGTACACATCCTGCGCCGCCCGCGTCAGCACGCCGGCGCTCTCCGGGTGCTGCGGGAACACCTGCGCGAAATGCACGCCCGATTCCATCGCGCGCGCGTGGATCGGGGCGCGCGCCGCCGGCGCGGCCAGTTCCTCTTCCTTCTGCAGCGCGACGAGCGCCGCGTAGCCGGCGGCGGCCGAGCGCGCGCCGATCGGATAGGCGTAGGCAGTGCGCTCGTATTCGGTGGCGGCATCCGAGTACTGGTGGCTCTCGAACAGCGCGTCGCCGAGCAGGTAGTTGTTCTCGGCGCTGTCCGGATCATCCGGGAACGAGGCCAGCAGGTCGCGATACCAAGCGGCCGCGGTGGTGTAGTCCTCGGGCCGCTTCGATTTCTGCGCCGTGGCGTGGTAGAACTGCGCCAGGTCCTTCAGGTTGGTCTTGAGCTCGGCCACCACCTCCGGGAACGCGCTGCGCTCGCGCTGCTTCCAGAACGGCGCCTTGAAGCCGTAGCTGCGCACGTACTCGGCCTTGCCCTCGACCACCAGGTCGGCGAATCCGCCCTTCGCGTAGGCGTCGATCGCCTGGTTCGACAGCGTCGGCGCGTGTTCATCGACCGGATCGCGCGCCACGAACGCCCGGTAGGTCGTGGCGGCATCCTGGTAGCGCTGCTTCGTGACATACAGGTCGCCGAGCCTCGAGTACAGCAGCCAGGCATACGGCGTCGGGCCACGGCTGGCGAGCAGGCGATCGAGTGATTGCGCGCCGTCGAGATACGAGAACGCGATGCTCATGACGCGCAGCGTGTCGTCGCTGAGTTCGCGGTCGGCGCGCGACAGGCTGTCCCAGCGCCGCGCCGCGCCGCTCTTGCGGTCGAGCAGCGTGCGGTCGAGCAGCAGCATGAACGGCTTGAGGCAGGCTTCGTGCTCCGATTGCTTGAACAGCGACCAGCCGTCCTTGTAGAGGCTCTGGTCATAGAACGTCGAACCGGCCGGACCGTGGCTGATGACCTGCCGGTAGGCCGCTTCGGCGTCGGCGTAGCGCTTGGCCGAGAACAGCAGCTCGCCGCGGCGGAAATGCACCTCGGCGATCTCGCGGGTGTGCGGGTATGAAGCCACGATGCGATCGAGCGTCGCCAGCGCCTGCTCCGGTTGGCCGGTCGTTTCATAGGCGCGCGCCAGCTGGTAGAGCACCTGGTCGTTGCGCGCGTAATCGGGGTAGGCCTTCAGCAGCGTGCCGTACAGCGTGATCGCCTCGGCGCCCTGCATGTCGACCTGCGTCACCTCCGTCGACATGCGCTCGAGCTCGCCGGACTCCAGGTTCAGGTCGGCCAGGCGCCGCATCGCCTCGGCGCGCAGCTTCGGATCGGTGTTCTGCAGCTTGAGGAATTCGCGGTAGCTCTGCATCGCCTTGGCCGAGCCGCCGTTGACCGTGGCGTCCGGATGCACCTCGACCTCGCGCTTGGACAGATCGGCGATCGTCGCGGCCTTCTGCGCCGCAGCCTGCGGCTTCTTCTTGGCGGCGAGCGCCGGCGGCGCGCCGCCGGCGAGCAGCAGTGCGAGCGCCGCAACCAGTGCGACCGGGCGCGTCACGGCGGCGTCGCTCCGTCGTCGGGCGGCGCGCCAGTCGGCGCCGGTTCAGCGGGCGCATCGGAGGCCGCCGGAGCGGCCGGCGGCGCCGAGGCGCGGTCGTAGATGTCGGCCAACGCGAAGCGCGCCTGCACCTCGTACGCGGCCAGCCGGTCCTTCTGCTCGATCAGCGCGTTGCTTGCGAGCTGCTCGAGATACTGGTTCTGCTGCTGCGCCGACTGCGCCAGCCGCTCCTTCAGCTGCGCGATGCGCGCCGCCAGCGCCGCGATGCGCGCCTCGAATTCGCCGGTGTTGGTCGGCACGCTGCTGCGCGCGTGTTGCACGCGCACCCAGCGGTTCTGCGCTTCGTTCAACAGCGCATCGAGCGCGCGCAGCTCGCGGCGTTCGGCGTAGCTGCGTTCCTTGAACTGCGCATCGAGCTTCCAGTACAGCACGCCCTTCATCAGCCGCAGCTTGTCGCGGTCGGTCTGGAGCTCATCGGCGTCGATGCCCGTGGCGTCGGCGAGCGCGGCCTCGAGCGCGCGCACCTTGGCCCACTGCGTGCGCTCCTCGGCCGTGCCGAGAGCGGCGACGTCGGCGCCGGTCTCGATCGCCGTCAGGCGTGAATCGACGGCGGCGCGCGCCGCCAGCAGCTTCGCCGGCGCATCGCTGGCCAGCAGCGCATCGGCGCGCGGCAGCCGCTCGGCATGCGCGCGTTCCCGCGTGTCGATCATGGCGCGGAACGCGTCCATGCTGTCGTCCCAGCCCTTCAGCGTGCCGGCCAGGTAGCCGAGGTCGCGGTAGTTCTTCAGTCCTTCCTGGAAATCGTTGTCGGCCAGCAGGCTGTACAGGTAACGCGACTGCGGCGCATCGGGCAGCTGCTTGAGCTGCCAGAACCACCCCTGCTGGTCGGCCTGCGCATCCGCGCCAAGCAGGTCATCGGTCAGGTGGCCCTCGCCGATGCGCGTGACCGCGGTGTCGATCTGCTGCGCCTCGTTGTCGAACGACCTGATCGCCGACTCGTAGTATTCCGCGGCCTGCGCGTTGGCGTTGAGCTTGCCGTATGCATACGGCACGGCAAGGTAGGACTCCTGCACGGCCGCGTCGAGCAGGTTGCGCGCGTGCAGCTCGGTCCACGGCGTCAGCGCCTCGCGGTAGTGGCCGAGCGCGGCTTCGGCCCAGCCCATCCCGAGCAGCGCGCGCGTGGAGTAGGGACCGGACAGCCGCACGCGCTCGAGCGCGGTTCGCGCCGCGGCTGGATTGTTGGCCTGCAGCCAGGCATAACCGAGCGCCAGGTTGGCCTTGTCACGCAAGGTCGCCATCTCGCTGCCGGGAGTGTCCATCGTCCCGACCTGCGTCAGCACCGGATCGGCCTCGGCCAGGCGGTTCTGGCGCACCAGCGCCACGCCGAGATTGAAGCGCGCGTAGGCCATCCAGTCCGGCGGACCCTGCCAGTGGGACAGCCGCGCGGCCGCTTCGTCGAAGCGCTGCTGGCGCATCAGCGCGTTGACGAGCAGGTGCTGGCGTTCGGCCTCCAGGTCGGGGGCGAGTTCGCCGCTGATGTGGGACAGCGAATCCTCGCTGCGATCGAAGTAGCCGCGCGCGTACCAGACCTTCGCCAGGTAGAACCAGGCGCGGTTGCGGATCGCCGCGGGCACCTTGTCGGTCAGCAGGCTGGCGAAGCGGCGGCCGGCTTCGTTGTGCATGCCCAGCGTCAGGTAGAGGCTGCCGGCCAGGAGCTGGGCGTCCTGTTCATTGTGCGGCATGCGCTGCCAATGCTCGTAGGCCTCGAGCGAGGTCAACGCGCCCCAGGTGTCGCCCGCGTAGAAGCGGAACAGCACGTCGCCGTAGTGCAGGTCCTGCACTTTCTGCTTCGGCAGGCTCTCGGGCGCGCCCCGGTGCGCCGACCACGCGGCGGGCACCGCCAGCGCGCCGCCGAGCAGCAGCAGGATCAGCGCTTCGAGCCGCCGCATCGGCGCGCTACTCCCAGTCCTTGATCTCGAATTCCGGTTGCTGGCGGCGCACGCGATCCGAGATCTTCAGTTCCAGGTACTTGGCGCCCACGCCTTTCTCGAACTTGATCGA
>DATKLZ010000014.1:0-36917 GCA_035542135.1 Steroidobacteraceae bacterium
CGCGCAGGGCGAACCCGGCACGCAGTTTGCGGCCGAGGCCGGGGTGGCATCGATCGACCACGCGACTCAGCTCAGCGACGCGACCATGCGGCTCATGAAGGCGAAGGACATCCCGGCGGTGCCGACCTTCGCGGTATTCGATTATTTCATGGAGCACGCCCCGAATGCGGAGGTCGCGGCGCGCGAGCGCGCAATGCTCGACTACAAGATCGGTGAATTCAGGCGGCAGCTCGCAGCCGGCATTCCGTTTGCCGTCGGCTCCGATGTCGGGCCGTTTCCGCACGGCACGCAGGCGCGCGAACTGGTGCTGATGGTGAAGTACGGCATGACGCCGCGCGCCGTGCTGCAGGCGGACCTCATCAACGGCGCGCGTCTCCTTGGCTGGAACGCCGACATCGGCTCGCTCGAACCCGGGCACTATGCCGACATCATCGCGGTGCCGGGCAATCCTCTCGATGACATCACGGTCGTCGAGCACGTGGGCTTCGTCATGAAGGGCGGCGTCGTGGTCAAAGGGCCAGGTCCAAGTCCCTGATTTTCTTGCATGGATTCCCAGTCCTGGCGCGTCTTGTGCTATTCTGGGCGGATTGCCTGACGCAGGCCTGATACAGCAACCCCACGGACAATCGCCATGCCCCGCACTACCCCGCTCGCCGACATCCGCAACATCGGCATCATCGCGCACGTCGACGCCGGCAAGACCACGACGACCGAGCGCATCCTGTATTACACCGGCCGCAAGCACACGATCGTCGACATCCACGACACGAAGGACCTCAAGTCCTCGACGACCACCGACTACCTCGAGCAGGAGAAGAAGCGCGGCATCACGATCCAGAGCGCGGCCGTGTCCACGTTCTGGCGGGACAAGAAGATCAACCTGATCGACACCCCGGGGCACGTCGATTTCACGATCGAGGTCAACCGGTCCCTGCGCGTGCTCGACGGCGCAGTGGTGGTGTTCGACGGCGTCGCGGGCGTCGAGCCGCAGTCGGAGACCAACTGGCGCCTCGCCAACAACTACAACGTGCCGCGCATCTGCTACATCAACAAGATGGACCGGAGCGGCGCCAACTTCATGCGCTGCGTCGACATGATCCGGAAGCGCCTCGGCGCGCGCCCGCTGATCTGCCAGCTGCCGATCGGCTCCGAGGACAACTTCAAGGGCATGATCGACCTGGTCGAGATGAAGGCGCTGGTGTGGGATTCGGATGACAAGGACGCCGAGTGGCAGACGCTGGAGGTCACGCCCGACCTGGCCGACAAGCTGCACATCACGATCCCGAGCGACCGGCAGATCCTCGCGGACGCCGAGAAGTACCGCACCGAGCTCGTCGACACCTGCCTCGAGCAGGATGATGCCGCGATGGAAGCGCACCTGCTCAACGGCGAGATGCCCTCGACCGACACGCTGCGCAAGTGCCTGCGCAAGGGCACGATCAGCTCCGCGTTCACGCCGGTGCTGTGCGGTTCCTCGTACAAGAACAAGGGTGTGCAGCAAGTTCTCGACGCAGTAGTGGATTACCTCCCAGCCCCGACAGACGTCGCCTCGATCAAGACCGTCGACGCCGACGGCCACCCGATCGGCGAGCGCAAGTGCTCGGATGACGAGCCGTTCGCGGCGCTCGCCTTCAAGGTCATCAACGACGTGTACGGCGCGCTGACCTTCATCCGCGTCTACTCCGGCGTACTCGTCAAGGGCGCCTCGGTCGAGAATTCAACGCGCGGCAAGCGCGAGAAGATCGGCCGCATGGTCGAGATGTTCGCAAAAGACGCCAACCCGATCGAAGAGGCCCGCGCCGGCGATATCGTCGCGCTGGTCTCGCTGGCCGAAACCGACACCGGCGACACGCTGTGCGATGCGGCCAATCCGGTCGTGCTCGAGCGCATGCGCTTCCCCGACCCGGTCATCAGCGTCTCGGTCAAGGCCAAGAACAAGGGCGATGCGGACAAGTTCAACAACGCGCTCGGCAAGATGGTGCGCGCCGATCCCTCGCTGCACCTGGAGACCGACCGCGAAACCAACGAGACGATCCTGCGCGGCATGGGTGAGCTGCACCTGGAGGTGACGCTCGATCGCATGCGCACGGAATTCGGCGTCGAAGGCATCATGGGCCAGCCGCAGGTCGCCTACCGCGAGACCTTCACGAAGAAGATCGAGGAACACTACACGCACAAGAAGCAGACCGGCGGCTCCGGCCAGTTCGCCGAGGTCTGGATCACGTTCGAGCCGCTCGAGCGCGGGGCGGGCTTCGAGTTCGTCGATGCCACCAAGGGCGGCTCGGTGCCGCGCGAGTTCGTGCCGGCGGTCGAGAAGGGGCTGCGCATGCAGATGGAAGACGGCGTGCTGGCGCACTTCCCCACCGTCGATTTCCGCGCGACGCTCATCGACGGCAGCTACCACGACGTCGACTCGAACGCGCTGACCTTCGAGATCGCGGCCAAGGCCTGCTTCCGCGAGGCGATCCGCAAGGCCGGCCCGATCCTGCTCGAGCCAGTCATGAAGGTCGAGACCGTGACGCCGGGCGACTATCTCGGCGACGTGATCGGCGACATCAACCGTCGCCGCGGACAGATCCAGGAGCAGCTCGAACGCGGCACGAACATCGCGGTCGTCGCCCCCGTGCCGCTGTCGGAGATGTTCGGCTACATCGGGCAGTTGCGCAGCATGACCAGCGGCCGCGCCTCGTACACGATGGAGTTCTCGCACTACGACCCGGTGCCGCGCCAGGTGGCCGACGAGGTCATTGCCGCGGTCACCAAGGCCAAGGCGGCCGCCACGGCCTAGGTGCTGCGCGGGGGCGCACCGCGCGCCTCCTGCCGGTGCGCCCGCTCCTTCGGCGGCCTCAGGCCGCCGAGGCCAGGCGCCCGTTGCGGAAGTCCGCAACGGCCTGCTCGATCTCCTCGCGCGTGTTCATCACGAACGGGCCGTATTGCACCACCGGCTCGCGCAGCGGCCTTGCGGCGAGCAGCAGGAAGCGCACGCCGCCGGCGTCGGCCCGCACGCGCAGCTGATCGCCATCGGACAATACCCCCGCCGCGCGATGCGGCAGCGGCTTCGTTGCGCCCTCCGGCCCGACCGCGGCGCTGCCTTCGTAGAGGTACAGGAAGGCGTTGTGCCCGGCCGTGACCGGCGCGTCGAACACGGCATGGGCCGGCAGCCGCACGTCGAGATACAGCGGGTCCGTGCTGAGCCGCGCGCCATTCCCGTTGATCGGACCGGTGGTCGAGTGGCCGCCCGCTGGCAGCGTGCCGGCGATGACCCTGGCCTCGCCACCACCCGGCAGGTCCACGCGCGGAATCTCGCGCGCCGGAATGTCGCGGTAGGCCGCCGGCTTCATCTTCTCGTTCGAGGGCAGGTTGAGCCAGAGCTGGAAGCCGCGCATGCGGCCTTCGGTCTGCTGCGGCATTTCGGAGTGGATGATGCCGCGCGCGGCCGTCATCCACTGCACGTCACCGGGGCCGAGATCGCCCCGGTTGCCGAGGTGGTCCTCGTGGCGCATGTGCCCGTCGAGCATGTACGTCACGGTCTCGAAGCCGCGATGCGGATGCGCCGGAAAGCCCGCGAGGTAATCGTCCGGATCGTCCGAGTAGAACTCGTCGAGCATCAGGAACGGATCGACGTACACGCCACGCTGGCTGCCCAGGCTCCGGCGCAGTTTCACGCCGGCACCATCCGCGGTCGCGATCGATTCGATGATCTGCACCAATTCGCGTGGGGTCATGGTCAGTCTCCTTCGAGGACGATCAGGCCGCGATCTTCTCGATCTCGGCCACTGCGCTGGCAATGCCGGCCTGCCGCGTCTGCTCGCCCTTCGCCAGGCCCTCGGCGTAGACGAAGGTCACGTCGTCGATGCCGATGAAGCGCAGGAAGTCGCGCACGTAGCTGGTCTGCGTGTCCAGCGGGGTGCCAGCATAAACGCCGCCGCGCGCGGCGAAAACATAGGCCTTCTTGCCGGTCAGCAGTCCGACCGGCCCCTTGTCGGTGTACTTGAAGGTCACCCCGGCGCGGGCGATGTGGTCGAAATAGGCCTTCAGCTGCGAGGGCACGCCGAAGTTGTACATCGGCAGGCCCAGCACGATCACGTCGGCCTGCTTCAGCTCGCTGATCAGCGCGTCGGAGTAGTCGACGACCGAGCGCTGGGCGGCGCTGCGCTCCTCCGGCCTGGCGATGAACGCCCCGAAGCGCTCCGCGTCGAGGTGCGGCACGGACTCGCCGGCGGCCACGTCGCGCACGCGCACGTCGACATCCGGGTGGTTCTTGCGATAGGCGGCAACGAACTGGCGGGCCAGCTGGCTCGACTGGCCGTTGCCGTTGTAGATGCTGGTGTTGATCTGCAGCAGGGTGGTCATGGCGCGTCTCCTTGTGTCCTGGAGCCGCCATTTAATTATTGATTTTATGGATAGAAAAGCGGAATAATTAGGGTCTACTAATCTATCCATTCGATTAATGAGTCAGCACCCCCGTATCTCGCTGGAACAGTGGCGCGCCCTGCTTGCGGTCGTCGACGCGGGCGGCTACGCCCAGGCTGCGGCGGCGCTGCACAAGAGCCAGTCGAGCATCACCTACGCGGTGCAGAAGCTCGAGTCTCTCCTCGGGGTCAAGGCCTTCGAGGTCGTCGGGCGCAAGGCGCGCCTGACGCCCAGTGGCGAGGTGCTGTACCGGCGGGCAAGGTCCCTGATCGACGAAGCCAATGCGCTCGAGGCCGCGGCCGGAAGCCTCGCCGCCGGCTGGGAATCGGAACTGCGCATCGCCGCCGAGATCGTGTTCCCGACCTGGCTGCTGCTGCAATGCTGCGCGCGTTTCGGCGAGGAACACCCGCAGACGCGCATCGAACTGTACGAGACCGTGCTCGGTGGCACCGACGAAGCGCTGCAACAGCGGCGGGTCGACCTGGCCATCTGCTCGAACATCCCGCGCGGCTTCACGGGTGACGCGCTGATGCGGCTGCGGTTCCTGCCGGTGGCCCACCCGCGGCATCCCCTGCACCAGCTCGGCAGGAAGCTCACGCTGCGTGACCTGCGCCGCCACCGGCACATCATCATCCGCGATTCGGGCAGCCAACGGCGCAGCGGCAGCTGGCTGGGCGCGGAGCAGAGCTGGACGGTGGGCCAGAAAGCCACTTCGATCCACGCCGTCTGCAGCGGCGCCGGCTTCGCGTGGTACCCGGAAGACACGATCCGCGGCGAACTCGAGCGCGGCGAGCTCAAGCCGCTGCCGATGCGCGAGGACAAGGAGCGCTGGGCCGAGCTCTATCTCGTGTATGCCGACCGGGACTATGCCGGCCCCGGCGCCCTCAGGCTGGCCGAACTGCTGCGCGAGCTGGTGGCGCAGCAGTGCCGCGCCGGGAAATCGGACACGCGCACTTGACGCGCGTGCCTCCGGCGCGCCGACGCCGGATCTCGATCGTGCCGCCGATCATGCGCGCACGATAACGCATGATCTTGAGTCCCATGCCGCGGGAGGACGACCGGCCATCGCCCAGGCCGATGCCATCGTCGCTGATCGACAGTTCGAGCCGGCCGCCGCGCTCGCGCAGCGTCACCTGCACGCGCCGCGCGCGTCCGTGCCGGATCGAATTGTTGATGGCCTCCTGCGTGATGCGGTACAGGTGGATCGCCGTGTCCTCGGCGATCTGCAGGTCGGCCGGCAGCGTACGCCGGAGGCGCACCTGCACGCCGGTGGCGGCACGCGAACGGCTGGTGAGCTCCTCGAGCGCCGAGCCCAGTCCGCCCTGGTCGATCGTGACCGGCGCGAGCCCGCGGGCCATGGCGCGCGTGCTCTCGATGGCGTGGTTGACGAGGCCGACGATGCCGTCGATCTGCGGCACGGCAGCCGGCGACTCGCGCCCGAGCCGCGTCGAGACGGTGCGCAGCATCAGCGCCACGCCGGTGAGCTCCTGGCCGAGGCCATCGTGCAGGTCGGTGCCGAGCCGGTGGCGTTCGCGATTGGCGATATCGAGCACCTCGCGCTCGAGCTGCTTGCGCTCGGAGACGTCCTGCACGACCAGCAGCCACTTCTGGCCGCTGGCCAGCGCGATCGATTCGGCGATCACTTCACCGGTGAATTCGCTCCCGTCGGCGCGCCGGAAAAGCACGTCGCCGCGATTGGAACGGCCGGCGAAGCGCTTCATCAACCGCTCGATCTCGAGCGGCGCCGCCGCGTCGGCGCCGCTGCGCGAGAGCAGGCTGCGCAGCGACCGGCCCAGGTGCTGCCCCGGCTCGCGGCCGAACATGCGGTCGAAGGCCGGGTTCGTCAGTTCGATCTGTCCGTCCGGATCGACGAGCACGACGCCCTCGTTCATCGTATCGAGGATCTTCGCCTGCGTGCGCAGCTGCTCCTCGGCCTTGCGGCGCTGGTCGACGTCGATGCAGGCGCCGACGATGCGGCGCGCCCGCCCGTCCGCATCGCGCTCGACCACGCGCGCCCGGGTCTGCAGCCATCGGTAGCAGCCGCGCAGCGAGCGGAAGCGGTACTCGGTCTCGATCGCGCCGCGCCCCGTGTTGACGACCAGCTCGACGTCGTCGATGAGCCGCTGCCGGTCCTCGGGATGCACGGCCGACAGCAGGTCGGCCATCGTGGTCCGCTCGCCGGTCGACTTGATGCCGTTGCGCCGGGGCCAGTCGGACAGCCACGCGAGCGCGTCGGCGCCGACCTGCCAGTCCCACAGCCCGATGTCGGAGCCGCCGACCGCGGTTTCCAGCCTGGCCTCGCTTTCGCGCAGCGATTCCTCCATGCGCTTGCGCGCGTCGATGTCGAGCGACACGCCGACGAGCTTCAACGGGGCGCCGTCGGCACTGCGCTCGACGATGCGGGCACGGTCGAGCAGCCAGCGGTACTGGCCGTTCGGCAGCTGGATGCGCACTTCGGTCTCGAAGAAGCCCGCCTGGTCGGTCGGATTGTTCTCGATGACGCGCGCCAGGATATGGGCATCGTCCGGATGCACGTTGCTCAGCCAGGTTTCCGAGCGCTCCTTCGCCTCCGCCTCGCTGAGCTCGTAGCCGACGGCGCGATGCCAGTGCCGGTTGCCGTGCAGCGTGTCGGTCGGCACGTCGTACTCCCACATCGGCAACCGCGCGGCCTCGATCGTCAGCGCATGCAGGTTCTCCACGCGGCGCAGCGCCGCGGCAGTCGATTTCATCTCATCGACGTCGATGCACACGCCCACATAGCTGGCGACGCTGCCGTCGGCCGCGCGCGAGGTAACCCGGCCACGCTCGTGGATCCAGCGCCAGCGACCGTCGCTGGCGCGGATGCGGTAGTCCACCGCGTAATTGTCGGTGCCCTGTCGCTGGCAGGCCCGATCCGAGGCGTCGTAACGCGCGAGGTCGTCCGGATGGATGAGCGATTGCCAGACGCCCATCGCGTCACGCCCCAGGTGCGGATCGACGCCGAAGCGCTTCGACCAGTCATCGAACCAGCGGCAGGTGCCATCGGCGGAGTATTCCCACAAGCCGATCTCGGTGCCCCATACGGCCGCACCGAGCCGCGCCTCGCTGGCCCGCAGCCGCTCGCCGTCGCGGTGACGCTGGATGACGAGCGCGGCCAGCAGGGCAGCGAACTGGATCAGCTCGATCTCCTCCGCAGTCGGCGTGCGAACCGTCCGGTAGTAGATCGCCAGCGTCGCCAGCAACTCCTGGTCGGCATCGAACACGGGCATGGACCAGCAGGCGCGCAGGTCGTGGGCCACAGCGATCGGGGCGAAGCGCTTCCACAGCGGCGATCGCTCGACGTCCTCGACGACGACCAGCTCGCGGCGCGCGGCGGCGGTGCCGCACGAACCGCTCCCGTCGCTGATCGACACCCGGTCAATGGCGCTGATGTAATCGGCATGCAGGCTGGGCGCAGCCGCCGGCCGCAGCACGTGCGCGTCCGGGTCGGCGAGCATGACGCTGCACAACATGCCGTCGGCCCAGGTCTCGACGTAGTTCGCGAGGCCCTCGAGCAGCACGTTGAGGGGCGCGGCCGAGCCGAGCAGGGCCAGCAGCCGGATCTGCGCGCCGATCGAACCGGGTCCGAGCCCCGATTTCGGCGCGCGCTGCACGATCGCCTCGACCGAAGCGGACCAGTCGGTCTTTTCGGCGCGGCGGGCCACGGAGCGGGTCAATTTTCCTTGTCGTCGGGCAGCGCGGCGCGTCCCGCCACGAGCTTCGGCGCGACCTGTGCCGTCCTTGCAATCTGCCTCTGCCCGGCCTCGATCAGGTCGAGATCGAGCCGGCCCGCCAGCCGCACCAGCGTCAGCAGCAGGTCGCCGAATTCGCGCTCGACGCGCTCGCGCGGCACGCCGGTGCATTCATCGGCGTAGGCGTTCAGCAGATCCTTGATGGTGGCCAGGGAGACCGGGGTGGGTCGATGACTCACGGCTTGTCGTAGCTCCTACGCTGCGCGCTCCGCATCGTGGCACAGATTGCGGCTCATTTTGAGCCCGCCGGGGTTGATAAATCCTTCAATCTGATGCGGTCCGCGGCCTACTCCGGCGCCGTCAGGCCATGCTGAACGGCGTACTTGACGAGCCCGGCGAGCTGGTTCACGCGCAGCTTGTGCATCAGGCGGCTGCGATAGCTGTCGATGGTCTTGGGCGAAAGGTGCAGCAGCGCGCCGATCTTCGTGCTCGAATAGCCGTCCACGACCAGGCGCAGCACCTCGCGCTCGCGCTTGCTGAGGCTGTCGAGCACGCCGGCACCGGCGCGCTCGCCAATGCCGTCGGCGACGATCTCGGCCACCTTGCGGCTCAGGTAGCGGCGCCCCTGCTCGACGGCGCGCACCGCATCGACGATTTCGACGCTGGCCGATTCCTTCAGCAGGTAGCCGCGCACGCCCGCCTCCAGCGCCTCGAACACGTATTGGGCGCTGGAGTGCATCGTCAGCATGACGATGCCCACGTCCGGAAGGCTGGCGCGGATCTCGCGCGCGGCCTCGATGCCGCTCAGGTCGGGCATCGAGATGTCCATGACGACCACGCGCGGTGCGAGCCGCAATACCGCGTCGACGGCGGCGCGCCCGCTGTCGGCCGAGCCGACGACCTCGAGGCCGGCATGCGCCCGCAGGAGCGACACCAGACCCTCGCGCACGATTGCATGGTCATCCGCCACGAAAACAGTGGTCGTCATATGCCGCCCAACACTCCCCCATTGCCGGCTCCCAGCGATCTTACATGGCCCACGGGGGTTCGTGGCATGCAAGAACTCCCTACACCCCAAAGCCAATGTTCCCGGCATAAACCGCGCCGACAGGCGTTGAAACTTCCTGCGTGTCCAAATCCGTATGACAATCGAATCAAGACCTTACCACTGAGAATCATGACTGCTGAACGAGACGTATGGCTGGAGGGGGGCATCGTGTGGGCGGCTCCCAATGGCAACCTGGCCGAGGAAGCGAGCCGCGACCTCACGCGGCGGGCGCTGGCGCTGGCTGAAGAGACGGCCAACTGGCGCATACTTTTCGATTTCCGGCGTTCCAAGCTGACGCACGACGTGCTGGCGCTCAATCGCCAGGCGGAACTGTTGAGCCAGCACGGACTGCCGGCGATTGCGCGCACGGCCATGCTCTGCCGGCACCGCTCGACTGATTTCCAGTTCTGGGAGCGCGTGCTCACGCTGCGCGGGCTCGCGGCCGCCACCTTCACCGATGGCGAAGCCGCCATCGGCTGGTTGCAGGTTTCCCCGCAGGCCGACGACAGCGCGGAGCCGGGCTCGGACTCCCTCGCGCCGCGTCCGATCGATCTGGCCGCGGTGAAGCGGCAACTGCGCCAGTTCGCCGAGCAGCGCCGGCACGCTCCGCGCGAGGAAGTCGCGGCGGAATTCCGCGAGCTGATGGAATACGTGCAGACCCAGGCCGGTTACCTCGGAGTGGACGCCGTGCGCGGGCTCGAGCAGCAGCTGCGCGACGCCGTCCGCCGCAGCGACGACTGAGCCGGCGCCGGAGCCGCTCGCTCAGGCGCCAGGGCGGCCGGGGGAAGCGGGCGCCATCGGGAACAGCGGCGGCACGCGCCGATGCAGGAAATTCCGATCGAGTATCACATGCCGGGCGAACGGCCCGTTGCTGACGAGGAATCCCGCCAGCCGATTTCGCCAACCACCGGGATGCGCCGGCCGGCTGGCGGGGGCGGTCCTGCCGCCATAGCGTTGCCGTATGCGCTGCTCGTAACCGGCCAGCGCCCGCTCTTCTCCGTCGCCGCCGGCCACCGCGCTGGCGATCGCCTGCGCCGCGAGCAAGCCTGATTCGACCGCAGGCCGGATGCCCTCGCCGCTCAGATCATAGGCCAGTCCGGCGGCGTCACCGATCAGCACGGCGCCCTCGCCGCGCAACGGACGCCGCGAGGTGCCGTAGAGCAGGTAGGCATGGCCCTTGAATTTCGGCACGAGGCTGCGCGGGATGCGGCCGCGGGCCAGCAGGCCGTTCCAGAACGACAGCACGGCCTCGCCCAGCCGATGGCTGTCGGTGCGGCCCAGCCCGACGTTCAGGTAGTCGCCCTTGCGCACGCACCAGCCATAGCCCTCCAGGTCGGCACAGAAATAGAGTTCGGCCTGGCGTGGCTCGACCGCACATTGCCGCCCCTGCTCCGGCGTGAGCGGCACTTCGATCTCCTGCGCCGAGATCGCGCGCTCGCCACGCCCGAGCTGCGCGCCCAGCAGCCGGGACACCGGGCAGAAGTGACCGCCGGCGCCGACCAGGAACCGGGCGCGGATGGCGCCGTTGACGAGCCATTCGCCGCCTTCGCGCACGGCGCCGTCGAAGGGCTCGCCGAGGCGCAGGCGCGCCCCGCTCCGTTGCAGCAGGTAGTGGTCGAACTCGCAGCGCCGGATCCCGTAGCTGATGGCCGCGCCGTAGCGCACGGCGACGGAGCGGCCACCGATCAGCCCGCTGTTGAAGCCATGGAGCGGTTGCAGCACGCGAGTGCGGCCGTAGTCGGCGAGGTCCAGCTGGAGGGAGGCGACGATCTGTGGCGTGATCCAGCCCGCGCACACCTTGTCGCGTGGAAACTCGCTGCGATCGAGCACGATGACCTCGAGCCCCAGCCGGCGCAGTTGCCAGGCGCAACTCGAGCCGGCGGGCCCGCCGCCGACCACCAGCGCGTCGCAACGATCCACGTTCACTGCGCGGGTGCGGCCCGGTACAGGTCGGCGCGCGTGAGCGGCACCTCGTTGCTGCGCGCGGGCGCGACGAGCACCTGGAACAGCTGCAGGTCGCCCGACAGGAACGCGGCCTGCGTGCCGGCCAGGTACATCCGCCACATGCGCACGAAGCGCGCATCGAACTGGCGGGCGACGGCGTCGCGCGCGGCCTCGAAGGCGGCGAGCCAGCAACCGGCCGTGCGCGCGTAATGCAGGCGCAGGTTCTCGACATCGAGCACCGACAGTCCCGTCGGCTCGAACACGGCCGACATCTGCGCCAGCGATGGCGGACAGGCGCCGGGGAAGATGTAGCGCTCCATCCAGCGATTCAGTGGCGCGGGCGAGTCGCGACCGATGGAATGCACCAATGCGCGGCCGCCCGGCCGCAGGCAGCGACGGATGATGCGCCCGAGGCGCTCGTAGTTGCCGACGCCGACATGCTCCAGCATGCCGACGGATGCGAACGCGTCGGCGCTGCCGCTGATGTTGCGATAATCGTCATGCACGAATTCCACCTGCCCGGCGAGCCCCGAGCGCCGCGCACCGGCGCGCGCGTACTCGATCTGCTCCGCCGAGATATTGAACGCGCGCACGCGTGCGCCGTAGCGCGCGGCCATGTGCAGCGCCAGGCCTCCCCAGCCGCAGCCGGCTTCAATGACCTGGTCGCCCGGCCGCAGGCGGAGCTTGCGGCACACGTGGTCCATCTTCGCGACCTGCGCCTCGTGCAGCGTCATCGCCTCGTCGGCGAAGTACGCGCAGGTGTAGGACAGGGTCGGGTCGAGCCACAGCCGGTAGAAATCGTTGCCGAGGTCGTAGTGCGCATGGATGTTGCGGCGCGAACCGCGCAGCGTATTGGCACGCAGCAGCGTGCCGAGCCGCGCCCGGTGCCGGCCCAGCCAGTCGCCCGCAGCCCCGCCCCCGGCGTGGCTGGCGGCGCTGCGGAAGGTGGCCTCGAGCCCGCGCACCAGGTCGCCTTCGACGCACTCGATGCGTCCGTCGGTGAAGGCCTCGCCGAACTGCATGTCCGGATCGACCATCAGCCGCCACAGCGTCGATCGGTCGGCGATGCGCAGCGTCAGCAGCGGTGGCGCGGACGAACCGGCCACGTACGCGCCATTCCACAGCAACAGCCGCACGGGCGGGTCGCCGAGCGCGCGGAGCATCTTCGCGGCCAACCGCGCCGCGAGGCCGCCCGGGCGGCCGCGGCCCGCCGATGCCGGGGTGTCCATGACGAGGTGCATAAATCCTCCTGCCCGCAGCCCCTGCGCTGATTGGATTCGCCGCCGGCGCTGAAATCCATAGGCAATTGTACGCAGTCGGTGCTGCAGCGCACAGCCGCCGGACTATCCCGATGAGCGCTCGCTGGCCAGCTGCAGGCGGCGCAACAGCGGCTTGATGGTCAGGCCCTGCACCAGCAACGTCAGCAGCACCACGCCGAAGGTCATGTGCAGGACCAGGTCCCGGTGCGGAAATTCGCCCGGCAGCGACAGCGCCAGCACCATCGACAATCCGCCGCGCAGGCCGCCCCAGGTCAGCACGGTCGCCCACGACAGCGGCCAGGCTGCGCCGCCACCGGCGCGCATCAACGCGTATTTCGCGTAGACGAAAGCCGCGCGCGCCACGTTGATCGCGACCCACGCGATGGCGATCTGCGGCAGGTACAACGCGAGCTTCGCCAGGTTGATCTCCACGCCCATCAGCAGGAACACGCAGCTGTTGAGCAGGTACGCCGCGTAGCTCCAGAACGCATCGATGGCGCCGCGCGTGGCCGCGCCCATGCGTCCCTGGGCTCCCCACGTGCCCGTGATCAGGCCGGCCACCACGCAGGCGATCACGCCGGACAGGCCGAGCAGCTCCGCCGCGATGAACGAACCGTAGCCGCCCAGCACGGTCAAGGCGATGCCGGCCATCGCATCGTCCTGCGCGCGCGTCAGCGTTCCGACCGCCCCGCCCACGATGGCGCCCACGACGGCCGCGAGGCCTGCCACGCGCAGGAATTCCAGCGCGGCGCCGCCCGCGCCGAGCGGATGCCCGGTCGCCATGGCCAGCACGATGCCGAAGACGACGATCGCCGTGCCGTCATTGAACAGCGACTCGGCCTCGACGATGACCGCCAGGCGCCGGTCGACGCCGAGCGTGCGGAAGATGGCCAGCACGCTGATCGGATCGGTCGCCGAGATCAGCGCGCCGAACACCAGCGCCTCGATCCACAGCAACGAACCGGGCGCGATGCGGTTGATGCCCCACCAGGCGATCGCTGCCGTCAGGACGGTGGCAACGATGAGCCCGGGAACGGCCAGCGTCAGGATCGACAGGCGCGCGCGCCAGAACTCCGCGAAATGCATCTGGTAGGCGGCTTCGAACAGGAGCCCTGGCAGCACGACGGCGAACAGCAGTTCCTTCGACAGGTGCGGCCCCGAATAGTGGACCAGGTTGCCCAGCACCAGGCCGGCGAGCACCAGGCCGACCGCATACGGCAGGCGGGCGCGGTTCGCCAGCACCGCCACCAGCGCGGCGATGGCCAGCAGCAGGAGCAGGCTCAACTCTGGGTGTGCGACCACGACCTCTCCCGGCAACCGCCGCGGCTCGCGGCCTCAGGACTTCGGCTGCGCGCCTGCCGGCCGCGCGAGATCCGCCAGCGGCGCCGGCTTGGAAAACCCGAAGCCCTGCGAGAAATCGACCTTCAAGGCGGCCAGTGCCCGCACATCGTCGCGGGATTCGATCGCCTTGGCGCAGGTGTACATGCCCAGCACGCTGGCCGACTGGGCAACGCCGGCCACGACGGCCTGGCGGCGCTTGTCGGCGCCGATGTCGGTCGTGAGCTGCGGATGGAGCTTCAGCATGCGCAATCCCTTCAGCGCCAGCAGCTCGACCTGTTCCGGGGTGCCGGCATAGTCATCGAGGATGATCGTGCAGCCGATCGCCGCCAGCAGCTGCGCCGCCTCGGCCGTGCGCGCCGGGCTCTGCGCGCACCGGGCCGCATCGAGCTCGAAGGCGATCATGCCGCGCGGCAGGTCGGCCTTGGTCATGCACAGGTCGAGGAACTTGAAGAAATGCTGGTCGACCAGCGCCGTGGGCGACAGGTTCACCGACACGTTGATCGGATCGGTGCGCCACACCTCGGGATTGCGCGCCAGCCACAACACCAGATCGGTGATGACGCGCCGGTCGACGACCGAGCCCAGGCCATGCTTGGCGGCGGCCTCGATCATCGCAGTGGGCGCCCGCGAGCGGCCATGCTCCGAGCCGGTACGCAGCAGGATCTCATAGCGCCGGATGCGATTGCCCTCGGTCAGCGGTTCGAGCTGCTGCGTATACAGGATGATCGGCTGCGCGCGCAGCGCCGCGTAGTGGCGATCGAGCGCCGGATCAACCGGCGCCGGCGCGCTGGCCGCCGGGGCAGTGGCGCCGGCCGGCGCCGCGGGCGTGGCCGGCGCGGGCGCCGGATCGGGCAACAGCGTCAACTCCGGCTCGGGGGACTTCGCGATCACGGTCGTCGCCGTCCCGGTCACGATCTCGCCGGGCGCCGCGGCCGCGGCGGCGACAGTCCGGGGCCCGAGCAGTTCGAGCGTGGCGGTCAGCTCTTCCTCGAGCGTCCGTTCCAGCCCGGAGTCCGCGTCGGTCGTGGCGACCGCTGGCGGCGCCGGCAGGTCGGGCAGCGCGCGCAGGCGCAGCTGCGTAGCCGACAGGTCCGCATTCAGCCAGGCACAGAAACGCTCGAGCTGCTGGCGCAATGGCCCGCTGGCGGCGCCCGCGGGACCGAGCGCCTCGGTCAGCACCGCCTTGCGGTCGACGATGATCATCAGCACGCCGAGCACCGACCCGCCGCGCGCGGCGCGAAAAGTCACCGCCACGCGCCCGTCGCCGAGGTCGTGCTCGTAGCGTTCCGGAGCGCCCTCGCCGGCGAATACCTCCAGCGAGGCGCGCACCGCCTCGTGCTCGTCCGGTCCGAGCACGCTCTCGTTGAGCCACAACACGTCGGAGTGCTCGTCGTGCAGCGACAGGCTCCAGACGCGCGCATTCGTCACCGTCGCGAGCATCTGCCGCGCGATGTCCTCGAGTTCGGCGGCGCGGGGATCGGGAGCCGCCGCCGTCGTGGTCAGCGTCGTCACGGTTCACCCAGGATCATGCGCTGTTCCTTGGCCGCGTACGCCGCGCGGGCGGCGGGCTCCGGCGCGGCCAGCGAGACCAGCACCGCGACGGCGAAAGCCAGCGGCATCGACACCAGCGCCGGGTTCTTCAGCGGGAACCACGCGTGTTCGTGATGCAGGATGTCGACCTGCACCGTCGGTGAAAAGCAGATCAGCACCGCGGCCGTCACGGTGCCGGTGACGATCGCCGCCACGGCACCCCCGGTGGTGAAACGCGGCCAGTAGACCGACAGCACCAGCGCCGGGAAGTTGCCGCTGGCCGCCAGCGCGAAGGCCAGGCCGACCATGAAGGCGACGTTCTGGCCCTTGAACAGGAGTCCCAGCGCGACCGCCAGCACGCCCAGCAGCACACTGGCCATGCGCGCCACCTTCAGCTGCTCTTCATGTGGCGCCTCCCCCCGGCGCACGACGCTGACCCACAGGTCGTGCGACAGCGCCGCCGCACCCGACAGCGTCAGCCCGGCCACGACCGCGAGGATCGTCGCGAACGCCACGGCGGCGATGAACCCGAGCAGCGCCTTGCCGCCCAGCACTTCGGCCAGCAAGGGCGCGGCCATGTTGCCGCCCTTGTCGACGGCCACGATCGCATCGTGCCCGACCAGCACCATGGCGCCGAAGCCCAGCACGAACGTGAGCAGGTAGAAACAACCGATCAGGCCCGTGGCCCAGAACACCGATTGGCGCGCGGCGCGAGCATCCGGCACGGTGTAGAAGCGCATCAGGATATGGGGCAGCCCCGCGGTGCCGAACATCAGCGCGAGCCCGAGCGAGACGGCCTCCCACGGCGAGCTGATCAACTTGCCCGGCGCCAGCACGCCCGCGCCGTAGCGCCCGGCGGCCGCCGCGAACAGGCGCAGCGGATTGAACCCGAACTGCGCGAGCACCAGCAACGCCAGCAATGCCGCGCCGCCCAGCAGCAGCGCCGCCTTGACGATCTGCACCCAGGTCGTGGCGATCATGCCGCCGAACAGCACGTAGGCCAGCATCACCGCGCCGACGATGACGATCGCCGTCTCGTAGGAAAGCCCGAACATGAGCTTGATGAGGTTGCCCGCCCCGACCATCTGTGCGATCAGGTAGAGCGAGACCACCGCGAGCGCGCCGATCGCGGCCGCTATGCGCACCGGGCGCTGGCGGAGCCTGAAACTGACCACATCGGTAAATGTGTATCGGCCGAGATTGCGCAAAGGCTCGGCGATCAGGAACAGCACCACCGGCCACCCGACCAGCCAGCCGGTCGAGTAGATCAGCCCGTCGAACCCCGAGGTCGACACCAGGCCGGCGATGCCGAGGAAGCTGGCGGCGCTCATGTAGTCGCCGGCCAGCGCGAAGCCGTTCTGGCGACCGCTGATGCGCCGGCCGGCGGCGAAGAACTCCTCCGTCGTGCGCGTATGGCGCGCCGCCCACCAGGTGATGACGAGCGTCAGCGCGACGAACGACAGGAAGAATCCGATGGCGGTCGGATTCGGCGTGCCCAGCAGCGAGGCGCTGTTCATGCCGGCGGGCCCGCGGCGCGGATCTCGCTGACGCGGCGATCGAGGTGCGCGTTCGCCCAGCGCACGTAATACCAGGTCAATATCCAGGCCGCGAGGATGACCAGCGCGCCGAGCAGCACGCCGAGGCTCAAGCCCGGCGCGATCAGCGTGGCGAGCAGCGGCTTGTCGAAGGCGACCAGCAGCACGAAACCGAAATACACCAGGGTCATGACCGCGCTCAGGGCCGTGGCGATGCGCCAGCGCTGGCGTGACAGGAGTCCGAGTGTCATGCGATGGCTACTTCATCGTCGGCATCATGAAATCGGCGCCGCCCGCCGTCGGCGCCGGCCAGCGGCTCGTGACGGTCTTCTGCCGCGTGTAGAAGCGCACGCCTTCGGGGCCGTGCACGTGGTGGTCGCCGAACAGCGAGGCCTTCCAGCCGCCGAAGCTGTGGAAGGCCATCGGCACCGGGATCGGCACGTTCACGCCGACCATGCCGATCTGGATGCCGTTGGCGAACTGGCGGGCGCTGCGGCCGTCGCGGGTGAAGATGGCGCAGCCGTTGCCGAATTCGTGGCGGTTGATCAGCTCGATCGCCGCGGGCAGGTCGGGCACGCGCACCATCGACAACACCGGACCGAAGATCTCCTCGCGGTAGATCTTCATCGCCGGGGTGACGCGGTCGAACAGGCTGCCACCGAGGAAGAACCCCTGCTCGTGGCCGGGCAGCGCGAAACCGCGGCCGTCCACGAGCAGCTTCGCCCCTTCGCTGACGCCGCTGTCGATGTAGCCGATCACGCGCTCGCGATGCGCCGCGGTCACGAGCGGCCCCATGTCGGCCTGCTCGTCCATCGAATGGGAGATGCGGAGCTTGCGCACCTGCGGCGCCAGCCGCGCGGCGAGTTCATCGGCGGTCTTCTCGCCCACCGCGACGACGACCGAGATCGCCATGCAACGCTCGCCGGCCGAACCGTAGCCGGCGCCGAGCAGCGCGTCGGCCGCCTGGTCGAGATCGGCGTCCGGCATGACGACCATGTGGTTCTTGGCCCCGCCGAGCGCCTGCGCTCGCTTGCCGCGCTCGCAGGCGCGCGTGTAGATGTAGCGCGCGACCGGCGTCGAGCCGACGAAACTGATCGCGCGCACCAGCTCGTGGTCGAGCAGCGCATCGACGGCCAGCTTGTCGCCCTGGATGACGTTGAACACGCCGTCCGGTAGCCCGGCTTCCTTGAGCAGCTCGGCCAGCAGCAGCGCCGTCGACGGATCGCGCTCGGAGGGCTTGAGCACGAAGCAGTTGCCGCAGGCGAGCGCCACCGGGAACATCCACAGCGGCACCATCGCCGGGAAATTGAACGGCGTGACCCCGGCCACGACACCGAGCGGCTGGCGCAGGGAATAACTGTCGACCTCGCGGCCGACGTTCTCCGAGTACTCGCCCTTGAGCAGGTGCGGAATGCCGGCGGCGAATTCGACCACCTCGATGCCGCGCGTGAGCTCGCCGCGCGCATCCGCGATCACCTTGCCGTGCTCGCGCGAGATCTGCGCGGCGATGCGTTCGGCGTTCTCCTGCAGCAGCGCGCGGAAACGGAACATGACGCGAGCGCGCAGCAGCGGCGGCTGCTGCGACCAGGCCGGGAAGGCTTCCTGCGAAGCCGCGACCGCCTGGCCGACCTCGGCCTCGCTCGCCAGCGCCACGCGGCCGCTGACCCGGCCGCTGCTGGGATCGAAGACATCGGCAAGCCGGCCGGCCGTGCCCGCGACGCGACGCCCGCCGATCCAGTGGGAAATCTCGGGGCTGGCCGCGGCGGCAGGGATGGCGTTCATGGTTGCGCGATCATACGCAACCGGCAACGCTTCCGGCTAGTTTGCGGGGGCGGGCTTCAGCACCTCGGTCGTGACGCTGTAGTCGCCGAGCGAAACCTGGTGCGGAACGCAACGGGTGCGGTACTCGGTGTTGCGCAGCGCGAAGCCCTTCTGCAGCAGCTCGTGCATCTGCTCGACCAGTTCACACTCGCCGGCGCCCATGAACCCGGGCCGGTTCGGCGCGAGCTGCACCTTGACCCAGCTGGCCTTGACCGCATCGGCCGGCGCCGGCTGCGGCGCTGGCGCCAGGGCGCTGAATTCGGCCGTCACCCAGGCAAACCGGCTCGGGCGGCTCGAACCGTAGTCGCAACCGGTGGCGCGCACCTTGAGGTCGCTCCGGGCGCCGAAGCTCAGCAGGATCTGCCTGACCTTGCCTTCCAGCCCGTCACAGGTATAGAGCGCGGTGAACCCGTTGTAGTCGAACTTGAGCTTCAGCTCGCGCCACTGCGCCAGCGTGCTCGCCGGCGCGGACGCGGTGTCGGCGGGCGCGGTGGCGGCGGGAGCCGCTGTGGCCGCCAGCGCGGTCGTGCCCGCTGAGCCGAGCGCCAGCCATCCGCCGAACATGAGGGCCGAACAAAAGGACACCGGGAGCCTGCGCGACATGATGCACCTCCTGACTTCTGCCATGACGCCGACACTTTGACCGTGGAAACGGCCCCGGGTTCGCCGACGCCTCAGCTGCGCTGCTTCACCACATGGCCGCCGAAGGCATTGCGCAGACGGGCGAGGAAACGCGCGCCGTAGTCGCCCCGTCCCTGGCTGGCGAGCCGCACGTTCAGCGCCGCGGCGGTCACGGGCAGCGGCACGCCGAGGTCGAGCCCTTCGCGCACCGTCCACCGGCCCTCGCCCGAATCGGCCACGACGGGAACGACCTGGTCCATCACCGGATCGGAGCGCAGCTCGCCCGCGGCCAGGTCGAGCAGCCAGGAACGCACCACGGTGCCGTGCCGCCAGGCCTCGGCGATCGCCGCCACATCGAGCGCGAACTCCTGCTTCGCGTGCAGCAGCGCGAAGCCCTCGGCGTAGGCCTGCATGGCGCCGTACTCGATGCCGTTGTGGACCATCTTGGTGTAGTGCCCGCTGCCCGAGGGCCCGCAGTGCACCCAGCCGCGGTCGGGCGCCGGCGCCAGCGCCTGGAACAGCGGCAGGAGCGGCGCCACGGCGGCCTGCGGTCCGCCGAACATCAGGCCGTAGCCTTCGGTCAGCCCCCACACGCCGCCCGACACGCCGACGTCGATGAAATGCAGGCCGCGCGCCGCGAGCGCGTCGGCCTGGCGCAGCGAATCGTGGTAGTCGGCGTTGCCACCGTCGAGGATCACGTCGCCGGGCGACAGGAGCGCCGCGACGGCCTCGATCGACTGGTTCGTGATCGCGCCGGCCGGCAGCATGATCCACACCGCGCGCGGCGGGCGCAGCATGGCCACCGCCTCCGCGAGGCTGGCAACCGTCACCACATGAGGTTCGTCGGCGAGCGCAGCCCGAGCGGCATCGGCGACGTCGTAGCCACAGACCGGAAACCCGGCGCGCGCCAGCCGGCGCAGCATGCTGGAGCCCATGCGCCCGAGGCCCACCATCGCCAGGGCGCGATCGGCTTGTGCGCTGCCGGCGCTCATTGCATGTGCTGGCCGCCGTTGATGGCGATGTTGGCGCCGGTCACGAACGCGGCTTCTTCACTGGCCAGGTAGGCGACCAGTCCCGCCACTTCTTCCGGCTTGCCGAGCCGCCCCATCGGGATCTGCGGGATGATCTTCGTGTCGAGCACTTCCTTCGGGATCGCCATGACCATCTGCGTGCCGATGTAGCCGGGCGAGATCGTGTTGACGGTCACGCCCTTGCGCGCGACCTCGAGCGAGAGCGCCTTGGTGAAGCCGTGCATGCCGGCCTTCGCGGCCGAATAGTTCGTCTGGCCGAAGGCGCCCTTCTGTCCGTTGACCGAGGAGATGTTGATGATGCGGCCCCAGCCGCGCTCGACCATGCCATCGCAGACCTGCTTGCTGACGTTGAACACCGAGTCGAGGTTGGTGTGCAGCACGGCGTCCCAGTTGACGCGATCCATCTTCTTGAAGGTCATGTCGCGCGTGATGCCGGCGTTGTTGACCAGGATGTCGACCGGCCCCAGTTCCGCGCCGACCTTCTGCACGCAGGCGACGCAGGAATCCCAGTCGCTCACGTCGCAGGGATAGGCGTGGAAGGTGTAGCCGCGCGACTTCATCGCGGCGAGCCAGGCCTGCGCCTTGGTGTTGCCCGGCGAATACGTCGTGGCCACCGTGTGGCCGAGCGCCGCCAGCTTGATGCAGATGGCTTCGCCGAGGCCGCCCATGCCGCCGGTGACCAGCGCCACGCGTTTCTTGTCCATGGTTTCGAGTCCCCTCTTCTGTTTCGTGCCGGCGTCAGTCGCGTTCGACGGCCAGCGCCACGCCCATGCCGCCGCCGATGCACAGGCTCGCGAGCCCGCGTTTCGCATCGCGGCGCGCCATCTCGTGCAGCAGCGTGACCAGGATGCGGCAGCCCGAAGCGCCGATCGGATGGCCAATCGCGATGGCGCCGCCATTCACATTGATTTTCGATGTATCCCAACCCATGTCGCGGTTGACGCCGATCGCCTGCGCCGCGAAGGCCTCGTTTATTTCCATCAGGTCGACATCGGCGTGGCTCCAACCCGCCTTCTTCAGGCACAGCTGGCTCGCCGGCACGGGACCCAGGCCCATCAGCTTCGGGTCGACGCCGGCCGAGGAATAGGCCTTCACGCGCGCCAGCGGCTTCAGTCCCAGCTCGCGCGCCCGGCGCGCCGAGGTCATCACGACCGCCGCCGCGCCGTCGTTGAGGCCCGAGGCGTTGCCGGCCGTGACCGTGCCGTCCTTGCTGAACGCGGGCTTGAGTTCGGCCAGCGCCTCGAGCGTGGCGCCGGCGCGGATGTACTCATCGGCGTCGAAGCGCAGCGTGCCCTTCTTGCTCGCGATTTCGACGGGCACGATCTCGTCCTTGAACCGGCCCGCCTTCTGCGCGGCCTCGGCCTTGTTCTGCGACGCGACCGCGAATTCATCCTGCTCGCGCCGGCTGATGCCGAATTTCGCGGCCACGTTCTCCGCCGTGATGCCCATGTGGTAGTTGTTGTAGGCGTCCCAGAGCCCGTCGACGATCATCGAGTCGATGAGTTTCGCGTCGCCCATGCGGAAGCCGTCGCGCGATCCGGGCAGCACGTGGGGCGAGGCGCTCATGTTCTCCTGGCCGCCGGCGATCACGATGTCGGCATCGCCGCAACGGATCGCCTGCGCGGCCAGGTGCGTGGCCTTCAGGCCGCTGCCGCAGACCTTGCCGACCGTCATCGCCGGCACGCTGTCGGGAAGGCCGGCGCGGATCGAGGCCTGGCGCGCCGGGTTCTGGCCGCAGCCCGCGGTCAGCACCTGGCCCATCAGCACCTCCGACACCTGCGCGGGCGCGATGCCGGTGCGCGCGATCAGAGCCCTGATGACCTGAGCGCCAAGCTCGGCGGCCGGCACCCTGGCGATGCTGCCGCCGAACTTGCCGACCGCGGTGCGGAGCGCCGCGACGATGACCACCTCTTCCATGCCGATCTCCCCTGCCGATCCGGATGCACTCATTCTACCGGTCCCACAGCAGCGCGCCGTCCACTTTTTGCACGTCGGTCACGCCGGTCAGCGCCATCGTCACCTCGAGCTCGCGGCGCAGGATCGACAGCGCCAGCGCCACGCCCGACTCGCCGGCCGCGGCCAGGCCGTACAGGAAGGCCTTGCCGACCAGGGCGCCGCGGGCGCCGAAGGCCAGCGCCTTGAGCACGTCCTGGCCGCCCATGATGCCGCCGTCGAACAGCACCTCGCAGCGCCCGCCGATGGCCTCGACCACGCGCGGCAGCGCCGCGATGGTCGAAGGCGCGCCGTCGAGCTGGCGGCCGCCGTGATTGGAGACGACGATCGCATCCGCCCCGCTGTCGAGCGCGTGGCGCGCATCCTCCGGATCGAGCACGCCCTTGAGCACGAGCTTGCCCGGCCACTGCGAACGCACCCACGCGACGTCGCGCCAGCTCACGCCCGGATCGAACTGCTCGCTGATCCAGGTCGAGACGTTGCGCACCCCGTGCGAGTCGGGCAGATGGCCGACGATGTTGCCGAAGTTGCGGCGGCGCGCGCGCAGCATGCCCCACGCCCACGCGGGCCTGGCGGCCATGCCGAGTGCGTTGCGCACGGTCAGCCGCGGTGGCACCGCCAGCCCGTTCTTGGCATCGCGCCGCCGCTCGCCCTGCACCGTCAGGTCGAGTGTCATCACCAGCACCGGGCATTGCGCCGCACGGGCGCGCGCGATCAGCTCGGCGTTGAAGCCGCGGTCGCGCATCAGGTAGAGCTGGAACCAGAACGGCGCCGCGCTCGCGCCGCGCACGTCCTCGATCGAGCAGATCGATACGGTGCTGAGGCAGAACGGTATGCCCGCCGCGGCGGCCGCGCGCGCGCCGCAGATCTCGCCGTCGCGGTGGAAGAGGCCCGTCAGGCCCGTTGGCGCGATGGCCAGCGGCATGGAACTGGCCTGCCCGGCGAGCGTGGTCGCGGTCGACAGCTTCGACACATCGACCATGACGCGCTGGCGCAGCCGCACCGCCTCGAGGTCGCTCCGGTTGCGGCGCAGGGTCAACTCATCGTAGGACCCGCGATCGACATAGTCGAACAGCGCGCGCGGCACGCGCCGCCGCGCCACCTCGCGCAGGTCGGCAATGCTGTTCCACGGTTTCATCCCTGCGCCACCTCGACGATGCGGTTGCGCAGTTCGCCGATGCGGTCAATGCGCGCCACGACCAGGTCGCCGCCCTTGAGGGCGCGCGGCGGCTGCATCGCGAAGCCGACGCCGCTGGGCGTTCCGGTCAGGATGATGTCGCCGGGCTCGAGCGTCATGCCGGCCGACAGCGAGGCGATGATGGCCGGGATGTCGAAGATCATCTCCGCCACGCGCGCGCGCTGCCGCTCCTCGCCGTTCACGCTGAGCGAGAGCTCGAGCGTCGCCGGATCGCCGATCTCGGCCCGATCGACGATGCACGGCCCGAGCGGGCAGCTGCCATCGAGGGACTTGCCCTTGAACCACTGCTGGTGGCGCCGCTGCAGGTCGCGGGCGGTGAAATCGTTGGCCACCGTGTAGCCGAACACGTGCTCCATGGCGCTGGCGGCGGGAATGTCGCGGCCAGCGCGCCCGATCACGAGCGCGAGCTCCACCTCGTAGTCGAACAGCTCCGTGAGCCGCGAATCGAGCCGCACGTCGCCGTACGGGCTGTTCACGGTTCCCGTGGCCTTGGTGAAGAACTGCGGCACCTCCGGCAGCTTCGCTTCCCGGCCGGCGGCGGCGTAGCCTTCCTTGATGTGGTCGAGGTAGTTGCGGCCCACGCAGTGGACATTGCGCAGTGGCACGGGGATTGGAGCAAGCAGCTGGAGTTGATCGAGGTCGAGCCACGCGTCCGCGAACTCCTCGCCGCGCGAGGCGATGCGCTGCAGCGCGCCGTGGCTCGCATCGCCGCCGCGGATGATCGAGAGCACGCTGCCCAGGTCGGCCGCTTCGTTGATGCGGCGCCCGGCCGCCGCCAGGTCGAGCACCCGCCCCTCGTGCCACAGGCCCGCGAGCGTGCGCGTGCCATCACTGCAACTCACCAGTCTCATGATCGCCTCAGGCTCCCTGGCGTGGCGCCGCCGCCTGGTACAGATCCGCATATTGCTCGCGCAGCGCGCTCTTTTGCACCTTGCCCATCGCGTTGCGCGGCAGCTCGGCGACGAACAGCACGCGTTTCGGGCACTTGTAGCCCGCGAGCCGCTCCTTCAGACGCGCGATCACCGCTTCGGCCGACAGCGGCGCGCGCGCCACCACGGCCGCGGTGACGCCTTCGCCGAAATCCGGGTGCGGCACGCCGAACACGGCCGATTCGAGCACGCCCGGGATGGCGTCGAGTTCCGCCTCGACCTCGCGCGGATAGACGTTGAACCCGCCGCTGATGACCAGGTCCTTGCTGCGGCCGACGATCTGCAGGTAGCCGCGCTCGTCGAAGCGGCCGACATCGCCGGTGACGAAATAGCCATCGGCGCGGAACTCGGCGCGCGTCCGGTCGGGCATGCGCCAGTAGCCGGCGAACACGTTCGGGCCCTTGACCTCGATCATGCCGACCTCGCCGGCCGGGAGCGGCGCCCCGCTGGTGGTGTCGACGACGCGTACCGACACGCCGGGCAGGGGCTGCCCCACCGTGCCGGCCACGCGCTCGCCGCCGTAGGGGTTCGAGGTCATGATGCCGGTCTCGCTCATGCCATAGCGCTCGAGCAGCGAGTGACCGGTGCGCTCCAGCCATTCGCGATGCGTGTCGGCGAGGAGCGGCGCCGAACCGGACACGAACAGCCGCACCGCGGCGGTGAGCGCGCGATCGACGCGGCGGTCCTGCAGCAGCCGCACGTAGTGCGTCGGCACGCCCATGTACACGGTCGCGGCCGGCAGGTTCGCGACGACCGCATCGACGTCGAAGGACGGCAGCAGCAGCATCGAGGCGCCGGCCGCCAGCACGACGTTCAGCGCGACGAACAGCCCGTGGATGTGGAACAGCGGCAGTGCGTGCAGCAGCACGTCCTGTGGCGTGACGCGCCAGCAGGCCTTGAGGCTGAAGGCATTGTGGGCCAGGTTGCCGTGCGTCAGCACCGCCCCCTTGGAGCGCCCGGTCGTGCCGGAGGTGTAGATGATCGCGGCCGGATCCGCCGCATCGCGCCCGACGACCGGGCACTGCGCTTCGCAGAGGTCGGCGCGCGCGGCGAGCGAGCCGCCCGATCCGGCGCCGCCGAGCGTCAGCACGTGCGCCACGCCGGACCGGCGGGCCACCGGCAGGATCGCCGCATGGCGGCCCGGCGCGCACACCACGACGCGCGGCTGCGCGTCGCCGATGTAGTGTTCGAGCTCGGTGAGCGTGTAGGCCGTGTTGAGCGGCACGAACACCGCGCCGGCACGCAGCGCGCCGAGGTACAGCATGATCAGCTCGATGCTCTTGTCGGCCTGCACGAGCACGCGCTCGCCGGGGCCGACGCCGAGGTCGAGCAGTGCGTTGGCGTACTGCGCGCTGCGCGCCTGCAACGCGCCGTAGCTGACCGACCCGACGCCGGCCTGCCGCGCGAAGGGGTTCGCGCCGTCGATGTGCGCGCACAGCCGCTCGTAGAGATTGGCGTTCACGGCGGCGGGACGGCTCCGCCCGGGCGCTGCGCCGCCTCGCGTTGCTTGGCTTCGCGCCGGCGCGCGTGCAACACCCACTCGGTGTAGCCGTTGGGCTGCGCGCGCCCCTTGAACACGAGCTCGCACGCGGCCTGGAAGGCCAGGCTCCGCCCGAAATCCGGCGCCATGGGTCGATAGCCTGGTTCGCGCTCGTTCTGGCGGTCGACGACGAGCGCCATGCGCCGCAGCGCGTCGAGCGCCTGCTCGCGGGTGCACACGCCGTGCAGCAGCCAGTTGGCGATGTGCTGGCTCGAGATGCGCAGCGTCGCGCGGTCTTCCATCAACCCCACCTCGTGGATGTCCGGCACCTTCGAGCAACCGATCCCCATCTCCACCCAGCGCACGACGTAACCGAGGATGCCCTGCGCGTTGTTGTCCAGCTCGGCCTCGATGTCGGCCGGGCTCCAATGGCGCGCCGGCGCGAGTGGCGGCGTGAGCAGGTCGGCGAGCGCCGCGCACGGCCTGCTGCGCAGCCCGTTCTGCACCGCCGCCACGTCGACCTCGTGGTAATGCAGCGCGTGCAGCGTGGCGGCCGTCGGCGAGGGCACCCAGGCGGTGCTTGCGCCGGCCTGCGGATGCGCGATCTTGGCGCGCAGCATGTCGGCCATGCGATCGGGCATCGCCCACATGCCCTTGCCGATCTGTGCCCGGCCGGCCAGCCCGCAGCGCAATCCCACGTCGACATTGGCGCGCTCATAGGCCTCGAGCCAGACGGCACCGCGGATGTCGCCCTTGCGCAGCATCGCGCCCGCGGCCATCGAGGTGTGCAGCTCATCGCCGGTGCGGTCGAGGAATCCGGTGTTGATGAACACGACCCGCTCGCGCGCGGCGCGGATGCATTCCAGCAGGTTCAGCGTCGTGCGCCGCTCCTCGTCCATGATGCCCATCTTCAGCGTATTGCGCGGCAGGCCGAGCAGTTCCTCGACGCGGCCGAACAACCGCACCGCCAGCGCCACCTCCTCCGGCCCATGGAGCTTCGGCTTGACGATGTAGATCGACCCGCTCCGGCTGTTGCGCACCGCGCTGCCGCCACGCAGGTCGTGCAGGCCGATCAGCGCGCAGATCGCGGCGTCGAGCATCGTCTCGGGCACCGGCTGTGCCTCGAGCCGCACCATGTCGCTCATCATGTGGTGGCCGACGTTCCGCACCAGCAGCAGGCTCCGTCCCGGCAGCCGCAATTCGCCACCGTCGGGCGCGGTGTAGACACGATCGGCGTTCAACCGGCGCGTGTATTGCGTGGCGCCCTTCGGAAAACTCGCCGCCAGGGTGCCGCGCATCAAGCCGAGCCAGTTGCGGTAGGCCGCCACCTTGTCGGCCGCGTCGACCGCCGCCACGGAATCCTCGAGATCCTGGATCGTCGTCAGCGCCGCTTCCAGCACCAGGTCGCTGACACCGGCCGCGTCATCGCGTCCGACCGGATGCGCACGGTCGACGTGGATCTCGAGGTGCAGGCCGTGGTGGCGCAGCAGCACGACCGACGGCTCGCTCGCCAGGCCCTGGTGGCCGGCGAACGCGGCCGGGTCACGCAGCGTCGCGAACCCGGCGCCGACCGCGGCGTGCAAGCGGCCGTCCGTGACGCGGTAGCCGGTCGCGTCGCGGTGCGAGCCGCGATCCAGCGGAAAATGGCGGTCGAGCAGCCCGCGCCCGTACTCGACGACGCGCCGGCCGCGCACCGCGTTGTAGCCGGCGCCGCGCGCCGCACCGTCCGTCTCGGCGATCGCGTCGCTCCCGTAGAGCGCGTCGTAGAGGCTGCCCCAGCGGGCATTGGCGGCGTTCAGCGCGTAGCGCGCGTTGCTGGCCGGCACGACCAGTTGCGGGCCGGCGAGCGTCGCGATCTCCGCATCGACGTTTTCGGTCGTGATCGCGAACGCGGGCCCTTCGGGAACCAGATAGCCGATCTCGCGCAGCAGCGCCTCGTAGCGCGCGCCGAAACCCGCCGCGCCCGGATGCAGCCGGTGCCAGGCGTCGAGCCGCGCCTGCAGCGCATCGCGCTTCGCCAGCAACGCGGCATTGACGGGCACGAGTTCGCGCAGCAGGGCCACCAGTGCGCGCCAGAAATCGGCCGCCGCCACGCCGGTGCCGGGCATCGCCTCCTGCTCGATGAACGCGCGCAGCCCGGGATCGACATCGAGCCCGGCCGGCAGCGGCACGGCCGTCACGGTGCGTGCGCCAGGTCGGCGAATTCGGCATGGCGCGCGATGAAGCTGCGCACGTAGCCGCACACGGGGATGACCTGTTCGCCGCGGCTGCGCACCAGCTCGAGCGTCGCGCGCACGAGTTGCGCGCCGACGCCCTGCCCGCGCAGATCGGCGGGCACTTCGGCGTGCAGGAGCCACAGCGTCGTGCCTTCGCGCCGGTAGTCGATGAAGGCGATGCCGCCCGGCACGGCCAGCTCGAAGCGCTGGCCGGCGGCATTGTCGATCACGGTCCCGGGCACGGTCCCTCCTGTAAGATGCCGCGCATGAGCGAGGCGGAAATCGAAGCCCTCAGCTTGAGCCTGCAGGTGGCGCTGCGCAGCGTGCTGTGCAGCCTGCCGTTGGCGATCGCGGTCGCGTGGCTGCTGACGCGCCGGCGATTCTCGGGACGCGCACTGCTCGATGCCTTCGTCCACCTGCCGATGGTACTGCCCCCGGTCATGATCGGCTACGTGCTGCTGCTGCTGTTCGGCGTGCGCGGACCGATCGGCCACTGGCTGTACGCCCAGTTCGGCATCCGCCTCGCCTTCACGACCGCCGGCGCCGCGCTGGCCACCGCGGTGATGGCCTTCCCGCTGATGGTGCGCACCATCCGCGTGGCACTCGAGAACGTGGACCTCGGCCTCGAGGAAGCCGCCCGCACGCTCGGCGCCGGCCCGCTCGACCGCCTGTTCAGCGTGACGCTGCCACTGATGGCCCCCGGCATCCTCGCCGGCGCGGTGACCGCGTTCGTCGCGAGCCTCGGCGAGTTCGGCGCCGTCATCACCTTCGCCGGCAATGTGCCCGGCGAGACGCGCACGCTGCCGATCGCGCTGTACTCGGCACTGCAGACGCCCGGCGGCGAGGCGGCGGCGGCGCGCATCGCGCTCGTCAGCTTCGCGCTCGGCCTGGCGGGACTGTTCGCGGCGGAGTTGCTGGCGCGCAGCCTGCGGCATCGGCTGGGACGCTGAGCGGTGCTGGTCGCGCAACTGCAGCTGCGGCGCGGCGATTTCAGCATCGACGCCCGCTTCGGCGCGCCCTCGCCCGGCATCACCGCGCTGTTCGGCCGGTCCGGCGCGGGCAAGTCGACGCTGATGCACCTGCTCGCCGGCCTGTTCCGGCCCGACGCGGGCTCGATCGAGCTGGATGGCGAATGCCTCTACGATGCCGCGCGCCGCATCGACGTTCCGGCGCAGGCGCGCGGCATCGGCTACGTGTTCCAGGACCTGCGCCTGTTCCCGCACCTGTCGGTGCGCGGCAACCTCGACTATGGGCTGCGGCGCGCCGGCGCGCGCGCGGTACGCATCCCGTTCGCGCGCGTGGTCGACCTGCTCGGGCTGGCGCCGTTCCTGCAGCGGCGCACCTGGCAACTCTCCGGCGGCGAACGCCAGCGCGTCGCCCTCGGGCGCGCGCTGCTGGCCCAGCCGCGGCTGCTGTTGCTCGACGAACCGCTGTCCGCGATCGACGCGGCGAAGCGCGGCGAACTGCTGCCCTACTTCGAGCGCCTGCGCGACGAGCTGGCGCTGCCGATGATCCTGGTCACGCATCGCTTCGACGACGTCGTGCGCCTGGCGACGCACGTGGTGCTGCTCGAGGCCGGCCGGGTCCTCGCGGAGGGCAGCCTGCCCGAGGTGAGCCTGCGCAGCGAGCTCGCGCACCTGCTCGGGCCCGATGGCGTCGGCGCCGTGGTCGAGGCCGTCGTCGAGTCGGCGGCTTTCGAGACGGGGCTGGCGGCGCTGCGCGTGGGCGATGGCCGCCTGCTGGTGCCCGCCGACGGACTGCGCGTGGGCGAGCGGATGCGCGTGCAATTGCTGGCGCGCGACCTGATCCTCGCCACCTCGCCGCCGCGCGACCTCAGCGTGCGCAACCAGCTGCAGGCCATCGTCACGGGCCTGCAGGCCGAGGCACGGCACCAGGTGCTGGTCAGCGTCAATGCCGGGGGCGTGCCGCTGCTGGCGCGCGTCAGCGAGGCGGCCGCGCGCGACCTGGGCCTGCACGCGGGACAGGGCCTGTGGGTCCTGGTCAAGGCCGCCTCGTTCCGCGGCCTGCGCGATTCCTGATCCACCGGCCGCGCATCAACACATAACGACGGGCGCGGCAGTGGCATGCCCGATGGGCTCCAGCGATTCCTTGAAAACCTGAATTATCAACTAGTTACGTAGTTTTCTTTATCACCGTTCTACTGCGCGGCCGGCGCCCGCGGTAACAGGAAACAGACCGCCCCGTTACCGCAATGCACCCGGCGCCCCGGACAGCATCGGCACTCCCGTTGCCATCGCTGATATCCGGAGCACTCAAACCCATGAACGCAGCCTGGAAGACCATCGCCGCCGCACTTGCCGCGGCGCCCCTGATTGCCGTCGCGGCTGAAACCGCGCCCGCCGAATCCAACGCGAGCGGACCGGCCGAGCCGACGCTCGAGCAACGCCTCGAGCAGGCCGAGCAGCGCATCGCCATCCTGGAGCGCAAGCTCGAGCTCGCGGACGAGGCTGCAGCCAGCACGGCCAAGGCAGCCCCGGTCGTCAAGGCGGCGCCCACGGGCGTGTCGCTGGCTTCGAGCGACAGCTCCACGGTGATCAAGCTGCGCGGGAATCTTGCCGTCGATGGACGCTTCTTCCTCGACCAGAACACGCCTGCGACTGCCGACACGTTCCTGCTCAGGCGCGCGCGCCCGTACATCGAGGGCACGGTCGGCGGCATCTACGATTTCCGGTTCATGCCCGACTTCGGCGGTGGCCGCGCGGTCGTGCAGGACGCCTACGTCAACGCGCGCTTCAAGCCGTGGTTCGCGATCCAGGCCGGCAAGTTCAAGGGCCCGGTCGGACTCGAGCGGCTGCAGCCTGACCAGTACAACCGCTTCATGGAGCTGGGATTCCCCACCGGCCTGCTGCCCAACCGGGACCTCGGCGTGCAGGTCGCCGGCAGCGTGCTCAACGGGGCGTTGAGCTACGCCGTCGGCTATTTCGACGGCACGACTGATGGCGGCAGCACCGATGCCAATGCGACGGCCGACATCGACAATGACGGCAGGCGCGACTGGGAGGGCCGCGTGTTCGCGCTGCCCTTCGCCAATTCCGACTCCTTCGCGCTGCGCGGACTGGGCGTCGGCCTCGGCGCCAGCTACGTCAACAGCCGCGGCGTCGCGACGAGCTCGGCCACCGCGGTCACGACGACCAGCCTGCTGGCCAGCTACAAGACGCCCGGCCAGCAGTCGCTGTTCTCGTACCGCAATGACACCGCCTCGACCGCGACGATCAACGAGGCCACGGTGGCCGACGGCGTGCGCCGGCGACTGACGCCGCAGGTCTACTACTACGTCGGACCGCTGGGCCTGCTCGGCGAATACGCCGAAGTCACGCAGCAGGTGCGTCGCCAGGTCAACGACACGACGACGCGCCGCGCGACGCTGCAGCACAATGCCTGGCAGGTCTCGGCCTCCTGGTTCCTCACCGGCGAGGAAGCCGCGTACGCCAGCTTCACGCCGCGTTCGACGTTCCAGCCCGGCAAGCCCGGCGCCGGCGCCTGGGAACTGGTGGCGCGCTACCAGTCGATCAGCTTCGATCCGGACTCCTTCACCGGCGGCTCGGCCTCGTTCGCCAATCCCGCCACCTCGGTGCAGGCCGCACGCGCGATCGGCCTCGGCGTCAATTGGTACCTGAACCAGAATTTCAAATGGCAGCTCGATTATGAGCTGACCCGCTACGATGGCGGTGCCGCCGTGGGCGACCGTCCGGACGAGCGCGCCGCGCTGACCCGCTTCTCACTAGTGTTCTGAACCATACGGAGTCCCGACCATGACCCATGCCATCAAGTCCTCCCTGGCCGGCATGCTGCTCGCAGCGATCGCGCTGGCCGCCTCGCCGGCGCGGGCCGCGCAGGTGACGCTGCTCAACGTGTCCTACGACCCGACGCGCGAACTGTACGAGCAGTACAACGCCGCGTTCGCCGCGCACTGGAAGGCGCAGACCGGAGACACCGTGACGATCCGGCAATCGCATGGCGGCTCGGGCAAGCAGGCGCGCTCGGTCATCGACGGCCTCGAGGCCGATGTCGTGACGCTGGCCCTGGCCGGCGACATCGACGCGATCGCCCGCAACGCGAAGCTGCTGCCGGACGATTGGCAGAAGCGGCTGCCGCAGAACAGCACGCCGTACACCTCGACGATCGTGTTCCTGGTGCGCAAGGGCAATCCGAAGCGGATCCTCGACTGGAACGACCTGCTGCGGCCCGGCATCAAGGTGATCACGCCGAATCCGAAGACCTCGGGCGGCGCGCGCTGGAACTACCTGGCGGCCTGGGCCTACGCGCTGCACCAGCCCGGCGGCACCGCCGCCACGGCGCAGGAATTCGTGCGCAAGCTCTACCGCAACGTGCCGGTGCTCGACTCCGGCGCGCGCGGCTCGACCACGACGTTCGTGCAGCGGGGCATCGGCGACGTGCTGCTGGCCTGGGAGAACGAGGCCTACCTCGCGCTGAAGGAGCTGGGCCCGGGCAGCTATGACATCGTGTACCCCTCGGTCAGCATCCTGGCGGAACCGCCGGTCGCGCTCGTCGACAAGGTGGCGCTGCGCCACGGCACCACCAGGGTGGCCACCGCCTACCTGCAATACCTGTATTCGCCCGAGGGCCAGGAGATCATCGCGCGCAATTACTACCGCCCGCGCGACAGCGCGGTAGCCGCGAAATATGCCGCCAACTTCGGCAAAATACCGGTGCTGGCCAACATCGCCGACTTCGGCGGCTGGTCGAAGGCGCAGGCCGAGCACTTCAACGACGGCGGCATCTTCGACCGGATCTACGCACCATAGGCATGAACCACGCGTGTCCATCAGAATCGAGCAGCTCACCAAGCTCTACCAGGGCACGCCGGTCGTCAACGACGTCACGCTGGAGATCCACACCGGCGAGTTCTTCGTGCTGCTGGGGCCTTCGGGCAGCGGCAAGAGCACGCTGCTGCGGGCCCTCGCGGGGCTGACGCACGTCGATCACGGGCGCCTCTCGCTCCACGGGCGCGACGTGACGGAACTGCCGGCGCGGCTGCGCGGCGTCGGCATGGTGTTCCAGCACTACGCGCTGTTCCGGCACATGACGGTGGCCGAGAACATCGAGTTCGCCTTGCGCGTGCGGCGCATGCGCGCCGCCGATCGCCGCCGCCGCCGCCAGGAACTGCTGCAACTGGTCGCGCTCGAGGGCTACGACGAGCGCTATCCGAGCCAGCTGTCCGGCGGACAGCAGCAACGCGTGGCCGTGGCGCGGGCGCTGGCGCACGAGCCGGCGGTGCTGCTGCTCGATGAGCCCTTCGGCGCGCTCGATGCGCGCATCCGCGTCGAACTGCGTGACACGGTGCGCGCCGTGCAGCGGCGCCTCGGCATGACGACCATCCTGGTGACCCACGACCAGGAGGAGGCGTTCTCGCTCGCCGACCGCATCGGCATCATGCAGATGGGCCGGCTGCTCGAGACCGGCACGCCCGAGAACCTGTATCGGTACCCCGCAACACGCTTCGTGGCGCGCTTCCTCGGCGCGGCCAACCTGTTCCTCGGCGAGCTCTCGCCCGACGGACTGCGGCTCGGATCGGCGATGCTGCCGCAGCCCAGCGCCGCGCCGGCGGCCGCGGCCGGCACCGAGGCCGTGCTGGTCGTGCGTCCCGAGGACATCGAGATCCGCGCCGCGGGCGCGGCCGCGCCCGAGCAGGCCTTCGCGCGCGGCACGGTGCGGGAGCTGACCTTCGCCGGGCACCAGCAGCACGTGCAGGTCGAGCTGGCGCAACCGTGCGAGGTGCACGCGGCCACCAGCGTCGAGCGCGAGGGCGACCGGACCGTCTCGGTCGATGCACTGCGCTCGGCTGCCGAGCAGGCCGCGCTGCCGCTCGGGGTCGGCAGCAGCGTGACGCTCGGCGTGCGGCGCCTGCACGCGCTGCCCACGCCGATCTCGAGTTTCCGGCTGGTTGCCGCGGACGCGGCCCAGGCCGATGCGCTCGAGGCCAATCCCCTGCTCGCGCAGCTGGTACGCAGCATGCAGGCACGCATCCTCAGCCGCGTGGCCGGCGATGCGGGCAGCGAGCGGCTCGATGCCGGCATCTGCGTGCTGCCGCTGGCGCCGGCTTCAGCCGCGGCGATCAGCGAGGCGATCGCGCGCGGGGCGCGCCGCATCCTGTGCCTGCCGGCGCTGCCCGCACTGCCCTCGCGCATGCTGGTGCACGCGCCCGACCCGCGGCGGCGCGCTCCGTTGCTGGCGCTGGTCTCGAGCGTGATGCGCCACCTGCCCGTGGAGGCCACGGCGGTGAGCCTGCAGAGCGCGACCGCGAGCCGCGGCGAGGTGGTGGAGACGCAGCGCGCGATGCTCGATACGAGCGCCGACCTGCGCCATGCCCACGGCCTCGACCTGCGCAGCGAACGCTTCGTCGGCGGCATGCGCGAATGGCTCGCCTCGCTCAGCGCGCAGGCCGAGCCCGCGCTGGTCGTGCTGGGGCTCGACGCCGCGCAGCCGGCGCTCGATGAGGCGCTGCGCGGCGAGCTCGGGCCGCTGTTCCATCCGGACACGCGCACCGCCGTGCTGCTGGCGGTCGACCCGGCGCCATGAGTCGCGCGGAAGACCTGCCGGTCCTGCGGCGGCCGCGCCGGCAGCAGATCCTGCCGGGCTTCGGGCTGACGATGGGCTACTCGATCACCTACCTCAGCCTGATCGTGCTGATCCCGCTGGCCGCGGCCTTCCTCACCGCGGCGAAGCTCCCGCTGGCGCAGTGGCTGCACGTGCTGATGGCGCCGCGGGTGCTGGCCGCGTTCCGCCTCAGCATCCTGGCGAGCCTCGCGGCCGCGCTGGTCAACGCGGTGTTCGGGCTGCTGATCGCGTGGGTGCTGACGCGCTATGAATTCCCGGGCCGGCGGCTGTTCGACGCGCTGGTCGACCTGCCGTTCGCGCTGCCGACCGCGGTCGCGGGCGTGGCGCTGACCACGCTGTATGCGCCGAACGGCTGGCTCGGCCAGCTGCTCGCGCCGCTCGGCATCCAGGTCGCCTTCACGCCGCTGGGCGTCGTCATCGCGCTCACTTTCATCGGCCTGCCATTCGTCGTGCGCACCGTGCAGCCGGTGCTCGCCGACCTCGAGCCGGACCTGGAGCGCGCGGCCGAGACACTGGGCGCCGGACCGTTGCTGGTGTTCCGCCGCGTGATCTTCCCGGCGTTGTTGCCGGCGCTGATCACCGGCAGCGCGCTGGCCTTCTCGCGTGCGCTGGGCGAATACGGCTCGGTGATCTTCATCGCCGGCAACATCCCGCTGGTGTCCGAGATCGTGCCGCTCGTGATCATGACCAAGCTCGAGCAGTTCCAGTACGGCGAGGCGGCGGTGGTCGCGGTCGGGATGCTGCTGCTGTCATTCGCGATGATGTTCGCCGTCAACGCCGCGCAGCTCGCGCTGCAGCGCCGTCACCAGGCGCGGCGATGAGGCGGCGCGAGGATTTCCCGGGGAGCGACGGCAGCGCGCGCCTGGCCGGGCGCGTCGCGCTGATCGGGGTCGCGGTGCTGTACCTGACGCTGTTCCTGCTGCTGCCGCTCATCACCGTGTTCGTGCAGGCGCTCGCCAAGGGCCTCGGCGCCTACTGGCAGGCGCTGAGCGACGGCGACGCGCTCTCGGCCATGCGCCTGACGCTGACGGTGGCCGCGATCTCGGTGCCACTGAACACGGTGTTCGGCCTCGCCGCCGCGTGGGCGATCAGCAAGTACGAGTTCCGCGGCAAGGGCCTGCTGCTGACACTGATCGACCTGCCGTTCGCGGTCTCGCCGGTCATCTCGGGACTGATCTTCGTGCTGGTGTTCGGCGCGCGCGGCTGGCTCGGCGGCTGGCTCGGCGAGCACGATTACCGCGTGATCTTCGCGCTGCCCGGCATGGTGCTGGCCACCACGTTCATCACCTTCCCCTTCATCGCGCGCGAGCTGATCCCGCTGATGCAGGCGCAGGGGCGCGATGACGAGGAAGCCGCGCTCTCGCTGGGCGCCGGCGGCTGGCGGATCTTCCGCACCGTCACGCTGCCCAACGTGCGCTGGGGCCTGCTGTACGGCGTACTGCTGTGCAATGCGCGCGCGATGGGCGAGTTCGGCGCCGTGTCGGTGGTCTCGGGGCACATCCGCGGCGTCACCAACACGCTGCCGCTGCACGTGGAGATCCTCTACAACGAATACAATTTCGTCGGCGCCTTCGCCACCGCATCGGTGCTGGCGATGCTGGCGCTGGTGACGCTCGGGCTGAAGGCGATGCTCGAGCGCAGCCATCCGGAACTGCGCGCCGGCCGCCCGGGCGATGGCACGCCGCGCCCGCCGCCGGCAGCCACGCCATGAGCCCGCCCCCCGGCGCGCCACCGAAGCAGCCGCTCGCGACCTGGCTGAGCGCCGCCAGCCTGTTGATCACGTTCGCGGCGCTGGCGGCGATGGCGCTGACCTCGACGCTGGTCGTCAACCGTTTCGCGCAGCGGCAGGGACTGGCGCGCAGCGAGCTCGCCGTCAGCCTGGCGCGCGAATACCTGCGGCAGGTCAACCAGGACAACCTCGCCACGGCGCGCGCGCTGGCGGCCAACCCGGCGGTGCAGCGGCTGGCCGCCGCGCCGGGATCGGCCGAGGCCGCCGCGCGCGTGCTGCGCGAGAACTGCGGGCCGCCGCGCGAAAGCGGCTGCCTGCTGGCGACACCGCAGCAGCTGCTCGGCGCCGCGGGCACCAGCGCGCCGTGGGCGGAGCTGGCCGCCGCGCACGCGCGCCAGGGCGAACGCTTCGCGCTCGCGCCGCACGACGGCTCGGCCGTGCTCCTGGGCGCGGCCTATCCGGTGCCGGGCGGGAGCGAGGTGGCCGTGATCGTCGTGCAGGCGCTGGACGCCGAGCTGCTGCGCGAGGCCGCGCGGCAAAGCGGCGCGGCGATCAGCCT
>DATKLZ010000015.1:0-7833 GCA_035542135.1 Steroidobacteraceae bacterium
CTGCAGGTCATGGACCACGGCACGCTGACCGACAACAACGGCCGCAAGAGCGATTTCCGCCACGTGATCATCGTGATGACCACGAACGCGGGCACGCTCGAGATGAGCCGCGCCTCGATCGGCTTCGTCAAGGCCGACAACAAGAGCGACGGCATGGCGGCGCTCGACCGGCTGTTCTCGCCCGAGTTCCGCAACCGGCTCGACGCGATCATCCAGTTCGCGCCGCTCGATGCCGCGACGATCGAGCGCGTGGTGGAGAAGCTCCTCGTCGAGGCCGAGGCGCAGCTCGAACAGAAGGGCGTCACGCTCAGCGTCGATGAGGCGGCGCGCCGCTGGATCGCCGCCAAGGGGTACGACCCGAAGATGGGCGCGCGCCCGATGGCGCGCGTGATCCAGGAGCACGTCAAGCGGCCGCTGGCCGAGGAGCTGTTGTTCGGGAAACTGAGCGGCGGCGGCCAGGCGCTGGTCACGCTGGCGGCGGACGGCCAGGGCCTGCACATCGAATGCGTGCCGGCGCCGCAGCCGGAGATGACCGCCTGAGGCCGGCGCGCGGGGCCGCCCCGGCCGGGCGTCAGCGCCCGCGGTAGACGATGCGGCCCTTGCTCAGGTCGTAGGGCGTCATCTCGACCGTGACGGCATCGCCGGTGAGGATGCGGATGTAGTTCTTGCGCATCTTGCCGGAGATGTGCGCCGTGACCACGTGGCCGTTCTTCAGCTGCACGCGGAATGTCGTGTTGGGCAGGGTCTCGACGACCTCGCCTTCCATCTGAATGGCGTCTTCTTTTGCCATGCCGTCCACAATCGACCTCAAGGGGCGCGAATTCTGCATAAAGCCCCTGCGCAATGCAATGAAGCGCGCTTCATGGGCCGAGGCCGGCGGTGAGCCGCGCGATGAATTCGGCCCGGGGCAGGGCGCGGCTGCCGAGGCTCCGCAGGTGCTCGGAGGGCATCTGGCAATCGATCATTTCCGTGCCGTCCTCCAGGCACTGGCGCACGAGCCCGGCCAGCGCCGCCTTGGAGGCGTCCCGCTCCAGGCTGAACATCGACTCGCCGAAGAACACGCGGCCCAGCCGCACGCCATAGACACCGCCGACCAGCCGGCCGGCGCGCCAGGTCTCGGCGCTGTGCGCGAGGCCGAGCCGGTGCAAGGCCACGTACGCCCGCCGCATGTCGCCGGTGATCCACGTGCCCGGACTCGCGCCGCGCGGCGCGGCGCAGTGGCCGATGACCGCCTCGAAATCCGCATCGACGCGGTACTCGAAGCCGCGCGTGCGCAGCGCCCGCGCCAGGCTCCGCGACACGTGGAATTCGCCCGGGAACAGCACTTCGCGCGGATCGGGCGACCACCACAGCACCGGCTGCCCGGGCGAGTACCACGGGAAGATGCCGCGCCGGTAGGCGGCCACCAGCCGTTCGCTGGACAGGTCGCCGCCCGCGGCCAGCAGGCCCTCCGGCTCGCGCAGTGCGCGCTCCACGGGCGGGAAGCTGTCGGGCGGGTCGCCCGGCGCCAGCCAGGCAATCATCGCCCGGCGGCGGCTTCAGTGGCGGAACGGCGTGTGCTGGGCCGCGGCATGGGCATATTCTGTCACGGCCTCGGCCTCGCGCTCGAGGTAGCGAGCGACCGCCGCGCGCAAGCCCGCATCGGCCAGCCAGTGCGCGGACCACGTGAACGTGGGTTCGAAGCCGCGCGCCAGCTTGTGCTCGCCCTGCGTGCCTGGCTCGAAGCGCTGCAGCCCGTGGCGGATGCAGTAGTCGATGCCCTGGTAGTAGCAGGCCTCGAAATGCAGGCTGTGGTAGTCGCCGTCGGCGCCCCAGTAGCGGCCGTAGAGCGTATCCGCCGAGCGGAAATAGACCGCCGTGGCCACGCATTCGCCGGCGCGGCGCGCCAGCACGGCGATGAAGGCATCGCCCATCGCGGCGGCCACGCGCCGGAAGAATGCGGCGTTGAGGTAGGGCGGATGGCCGTGGCGCAGGAAGGTCGCGGCGTGCAGCGCGTGCACGCGCGCGATCGTCGCCGCGTCGAGCTGCGCGCCGGTCTGCACCTCGAACGCGATGCCCTGTTCGGCGCAGCGCCGGCGCTCGCGCCGCACCTTCTTGCGCTTGTCGGCCGAGAAGCCGGCGAGGTAATCGTCGAAGTCGCGATAACCGCGGTTGCGCCACTGGAAATGGCAGTCGCGCCGCAGCAGCCAGCCGGCTTCGAGCGCGGCGGCACGCAACGGCTCGTCGATGAACAGCGCGTGCGCCGAGGAGCGGCCGCGCGCCGCGGCATCCGCGGCGATCGCGGCCAGCGCCGCGCCGCGCGCGGCCGCGCCCTCATCGACGCTGCGCGCGCACAGCACGCGCGGCCCGGTCGCGGGCGTGAACGGGATCGCCAGCAGGAGCTTGGGGTAGTACTCGAGGCCGCGGCTCTCCCAGGCGCGCGCCCAGGCGAAGTCGAACACGAACTCGCCCCAGGAATTCGTCTTCTCGTACAGCGGTGCGAGCGCCAGGGGCTGCTCCGGCGCGCCGACCAGCAGGTGATGCGGGGTCCAGCCGGTGGCGGGCGCGACGCAACCGGTCGCTTCGAGTGCGGCCAGGAATTCGTGGCGCAGGAACGGATAGTCGCCGGCCAGCTCATTCCACACGGCCGGATCGAGCTCCGCGATGCGCGGATGGAAACTGACCGGCAGCGGGGGGTTCATCCCGCCAAGTCTAATTGCTCCAGGTAGCGGTCGGCGTCGAGCGCCGCCATGCAGCCCGAGCCCGCGGAAGTGATCGCCTGCCGGTAGACGTGATCGGCCACGTCACCCGCGGCGAAAACGCCGGGCACGCTGGTGGCCGTGGCATCGCCGGCCGAGCCGCCGCGCACCTGCAGGTATCCGCCCTTCATGTCGAGCTGTCCGGCGAAGATCGCGGTGTTCGGCACGTGCCCGATCGCGATGAACACGCCGGCGACCGCCAGCTCCTTCGCGGCGCCGGTCGCGTCCCTGAGTCGCAGGCCATTCACGCCCTGGTCGTCGCCGAGGATCTCGCCGACCGTGTGGTTCCAGAGGATCGAGACCTTGCCGGCCTTTTCGCGCTCGAACAGCCTGTCCTGGAGGATCTTCTCGGCGCGCAGCCGATCGCGCCGGTGCACCAGCGTGACGTGCGCGGCGATGTTCGTCAGGTACAGCGCCTCCTCGACCGCGGTGTTGCCGCCGCCGATCACGGCGACGCGCTGGCCGCGGAAGAAGAACCCGTCGCAGGTCGCGCAGGCCGACACGCCGCGTCCGCGGAAGCTCTCCTCGGACGGCAGGCCGAGGTACTGCGCCGAGGCGCCGGTCGCGATGATCAGCGCGTCGCAGCTGTAGCCGCCCTTGTCGCCGATGAGTTCGAAGGGCCGGACGCCCAGGCGCACCGTGTGGATCTGGTCGGCGACGATTTCGGTCGCGAAGCGCTCGGCGTGGCGGCGCATGCGCGCCATCAGGTCGGGGCCCTGCAGGCCCTCGACGTCGCCGGGCCAGTTGTCGACGTCGGTCGTGATCATCAGCTGGCCGCCCTGCTCGGTGCCGGTGATCAGCAGGGGCTTGCGGTTGGCGCGCGCGGCGTAGACGGCGGCGCTGTAGCCGGCGGGCCCCGAGCCGAGGATGATCAACCGGCGGTGGGTGAGCGTGCTCATGTACAATTTCCCGATGACTGGCAGCGGCCTCCATTCCGGCGGCCGCGGCGTTGATGGTAAGTAACGCGGCGCCCGCGGCCAAGCCATCAATTGATATATTTATGGTGACGCATTGACCATTTCCCAAGGCACGCCCAGGACGCCGCCGCGTTTTTCGGCCGCGGTCGCCCGTGGCCTGCGCGAGTCGGCCGCGATCAGCCTGGGCGTCGTCGCGCTGGTGATCCTCGTCGCGCTGCTGAGCTACGATCCGCGCGATGCCGGCTTTTCCTCGACCGGGCTCGGTGACGTCACGCACAACCGCATCGGCAGCACCGGCGCATACCTGGCCGATTTCCTGTTCTTCCTGTTCGGCAAGCCGGCCTACCTGCTGCCGCTCGCGATCGGCGTCAGCGCGGTGCGACTGGGCCGGGGCCGCGCCGAAGCCGAGGCCAGCTCGCGCGTCAACCTGCTGGTGCGCGCGGCCGGTTTCACGGCGCTGCTGCTGTGCAGCTGCGCGCTCGCCGCGCTCCACTGGAGCCCCGGCGTGCTGCGGCAGAGCGCCGGTGGCGTGGTCGGCATGGCCGTCGGTGGCGCGCTCGCCTCCGGACTGAACCTGCTCGGCGCGACGCTGATGCTGCTGGCCGCGTGGGCCGCGGGGGCCGCGATCGCCTTCGGCATCTCCTGGCTGCGCGTCATCGACGGGCTCGGCGCCGCCGTGTGGCGCGGCGTCGCCTATGTCCGCGAGCGCCGCCAGGTGACGCGCGAGGTCAGCGACGGGCGCGAACGCAAGCAGGCGCGCATGGAGGCCGGCGAGGCCGAGGTCAAGAAGATGCGCGCGCGGCCGCCGCCGAAGATCGAGGCGCCGGCTCCGGCCGCGCCGAAGAGCGAGCGCGCCGAAAAGGAGCGGCAAGTTCCATTGTTTGATCCTCCGCAAGCCGGGGAACTTCCCGCACTTGGCCTGCTCGATGACCCGGGCACGCGCGAACCTTCGTATTCGGCCGAGGCGCTCGAGGCGATGTCGCGGTTGGTTGAACTGAAACTCAAGGACTTCGGCGTCGAGGTCGAGGTCGTGGCCGTGCATCCCGGTCCGGTGATCACGCGCTTCGAGATGCGCCCGGCGCCGGGCGTCAAGGCCAGCCAGATCACCAACCTCGCCAAGGACCTGGCGCGCGCGCTCTCGACCACGAGCGTGCGCGTCGTCGAAGTGATCCCGGGCAAATCGGTGATGGGCCTCGAGATCCCGAACGAGAAGCGCGAGGTCGTCACGCTCGGCGAGATCATCAAGAGCAAGGCGTACGACGACGTCGCCTCGCCGCTCGCGCTCGCGCTCGGCAAGGACATCGGCGGCGCGCCGATGGTCGCCGACCTGGCGCGCATGCCGCACCTGCTGATCGCCGGCACCACCGGCTCGGGCAAGTCGGTGGCGATCAACGCGATGGTGCTGTCGCTCCTGTACAAGAGCACCGCCGAGCACGTGCGGCTGATCATGATCGATCCGAAGATGCTGGAACTCTCGGTGTACGAGGGCATTCCGCACCTGCTGGCGCCGGTGGTCACCGACATGAAGCAGGCCGCCAACGCGCTGCGCTGGTGCGTGGCCGAGATGGAGCGCCGCTACCAGCTGATGTCCGCGCTCGGCGTGCGCAACATCTCCGGCTACAACCGCCACGTCAAGGATGCGATCGCGGCCGGCAAGCCGATCCGCGATCCGATCCTGACGATGCGCGCGGCCAACGATCCGTCGATCGACCAGAAGCAGATTCCCGACCTCGGCCCGCTGCCCTTCGTCGTCGTGATCATCGACGAGCTCGCCGACCTCATGATGATCGTCGGCAAGAAGGTCGAGGAACTGATCGCGCGGCTGGCGCAGAAGGCGCGCGCCTCGGGCATCCACCTGATCCTGGCGACGCAGCGGCCGTCGGTCGACGTGATCACGGGTTTGATCAAGGCCAACATCCCGACGCGCATCGCCTTCCAGGTCTCGGCGCGCGTCGACTCGCGCACCATCCTCGACCAGATGGGCGCCGAATCGCTCCTCGGGCACGGCGACATGCTGTACTTGCCACCCGGCACCGCGATTCCGACGCGCGTGCACGGCGCCTTCGTCAGCGATGCGGAGGTGCACCGCGTCGTCGATGCGCTGCGCAAGACGGCCACGCCGAACTACATCCAGGCGGTGCTCGAGGGACCCTCGCAGCCGCTGGCCGGCATCTCGGGCGAGGAAGAGGAAGCCGGCGGCGCCGACGGCGACGCCGAGCAGGATCCGCTGTACGACGAGGCGGTCAGCATCGTGGTGCGCGAACGCAAGCCGTCCATCTCCTACGTGCAGCGGCGCCTCAAGATCGGCTACAACCGCGCGGCGCGCCTGATCGAGGCGATGGAGAGCGCCGGACTGGTGGGGCCGCTGCAATCGAACGGCGCGCGCGAAGTGCTGGCGCCGCCGCCACCGGGGTCCTGACGACATGACGCGCCCGATCCTGCGGATCGCCTTGTGCGCCTGCGCGCCGCTGTGGTTCGGCGCGAGCGCGCCCGCCGCGGCGGGCGCCGACGCCGCGCCGCGCGCCGCGATCCCGGCGGCCGGCGCGACCGCGCTCGATCGCTACCTCGACGGGCTCACGAGCCTGCGCGCGAAATTCTCCCAGCGCGTCGTCGATGCCGCCGGCAAGCTGCTCGAGCAGGGGCAGGGAACCCTGCTGGTGCGCCGCCCGGGGCGCTTCCGCTGGGAATACACGCCCGACGATGCCGGCGCGCAGCTCCTGGTCGCGGACGGCACGAACCTCTGGTTCTACGATCGCGAACTGCAGCAGGCGACGGTGAAGCCCGCGGCCGCCGCGTTGACGGCCACGCCGGTCATGCTGCTGTCGGGCAGCGCCGAAGACCTGCGCGCGGCATTCATCGTGGCCGCGGCCGGCGAGCGCGATTCGCTCGCATGGGTGAAAGTGACGCCGCGCAGCGCCGCGGCAGAGTTTGCCAGCGCCGAACTCGGCTTCCGCAACGGGCAACTGGCGCGGCTGGTGATCCACGACCGCCTGAACCAGACCGATACGCTCGAGTTCACCGACAGCTCGCGCGGCGCGCGCGTCAGCGACGCGGAGCTGCGTTTCACGCCGCCGGCGGGTGTCGACGTCATCGGCACGCCGCAGCCGCTGCCGGCAGCGCCGTGAGGCGTCCATGACGGACCGGCCCCACCACCGCGTGTGGTACCTGCTCGGCGCGGTGCTGGCGCTGGTCGTCATCGTCAGCAGCCTGGTGCCGAGCGAAGACCTGCCGCGCCTGCAGCTCAGCGACAAGTTCGAGCACCTCATCGCCTACGCGGGCCTGGCCGTGTGGTTCGGCGGGCTGCTGCCGCCACGCCGCTATGTAGCGCTGGCGCTGGCGCTGCTCGCGCTGGGCGGCGGCATAGAGATCGCGCAGGGGCTCATGGGCCTGGGGCGCGAGGCCGACTGGCGCGATTTCCTCGCCGATGCGCTCGGCGTGGGCTTCGGCCTGTCGCTGGGCCTGGCGGGGTTGCAGTACTGGGCAAGCTGGCTCGAGCAATGGCCGAAGCAGCGCTGAAGGGCTGGCGGCCGCTGGCCGACCGCATGCGGCCGCGCACGCTGGCCGAGTTCGTCGGGCAGGCGCACCTGCTCGCCCCGGGCAAACCGCTGTACGAGGCGATCGCGACGCGGTCGCTCCATTCGATGATCCTGTGGGGGCCGCCGGGCACCGGCAAGACCACGCTGGCGCGGCTGATGGCGGCGGCATCGGACGCCGAGTTCATCGCGCTGTCGGCGGTGCAGGCCGGCATCAAGGACATCCGCGAGGCGGTCGCGCGGGCGCGCCAGGTGGCGGCCGCGGGCCATCCGACGGTGCTGTTCCTCGATGAGGTGCATCGCTTCAACAAGGCGCAGCAGGACAGTTTCCTGCCGCACGTCGAGGACGGCACGCTGGTGTTCATCGGCGCGACCACCGAGAACCCGTCGTTCGAGATCGTCGGCGCGCTGCTCTCGCGCGCGCGGGTCTACGTGCTCAAGGCGCTCGAGCCCGCCGACCTGCGCGCGCTGCTCGAGCGCACGCTGGCTGATCGCGAGCGGGGTCTCGGCGATGCGGGGTTGTCGATCGAGCCGGAAGCACTCGAGCTGCTGGCGCAGGCGGGCGACGGCGATGCGCGGCGTGCGCTCGGCATGCTCGAGCTCGCCGCCGGCCTGGCCGCCGCGGCCGGCGGCCACCTCATCACC
>DATKLZ010000016.1:0-4210 GCA_035542135.1 Steroidobacteraceae bacterium
TCGACGCGCCAGCGGCTCGCGGCGACATCGGGCCGGCGGGCGAGCAGGTCGAGGCCGACCCGGTCGGGGAGCGCCGCCGGCAATGCCGGGAGCGGCCTGGGCGCCAGCGCCGGCAGCTCGGCCACCGCGTGCCCGGTCAGCGCCGCGAGCGCCACCAGCCGCAACTGCGCGGAACCCTGGAGCGCGGCGAGCTGCCCGCGTGCGGCGGCGAGGTCGGCGACGGCCCGGTCGTGCTCGTCGCCGTCATCGAGGGCGGCATGCGCCCGCGCGTCGGCGATGGCACCATAGCGCGCCAGGGCCGTGATGCGATCCTGCACCAGCGCGATGCGCGCCTGGTCGGCCTGCCAGCCGAAGTAGGTGTCGACCACCGCGCCGGACAGCACCAGCGCCGCGGCGGTGCGATCGGCCGCGGCCGCGTGCGCTTCGCTGCTGGCCGCCTCGACGCTGGCGCGCTGCTTGCCCCACCAGTCGAAGGTGTAGCTGGCCGAGAGGCCGAGGTCCGCCAGGTTGTACCAGTTGAAGCCGAGGAATTTCGGCGGGAACAGCCCGTTGTCGCTGAGCCGCTGTCGCGCGAGCTGCGCGCTGGCATCGACGTGGGCGCCGACCGCCGCCGCGGCGAGCCGCACCGATTCACGCGCGCTGTCGAAGCGGGCGTGCGCTGCCGCGAGCGTCGGGCTGTCGGCGAGCGCGGTCGCCACGAGCGTGTCGAGCGTCGGGTCCTGGTAGCGCTGCCACCAGTCCGCGACCGGCCAGGCGCCGCCCGTGGGCAGCGCCGTGCCGGCCAGCGGCGCCTCGTGGAGCGAAGCCGGCGCGGCGGCGGGTGGGGCGGCCGCGCAGCCGGCCGTCACGACGGTGGCGATCGCCGCCGCCAGCGCGATGCGGAGGCTCATGAGCGCGCACCTGCGGCATGGGTGGACGCCGCGCGATCGGCGTGCGCGGTCTCGTCCTCCCCGATCGTGAGCTGCGCAAACAGCTTCTTCAGGGCCGCGAGCAGCCGGCTCTTCTCGGCCGCGCTGAAATCCTGGTACAGCGAGCGCGTGTAGTCGAACATGCGCGGCAGCACCTCGCGCACCAGCGCTTCGCCCTGCGGCGTGATGCGGATGTCCATGCGGCGCCGATCCTGTTCGTTGGGCACGCGCGTGACGAGGTTGCGCGCCACCAGCACGTCGCCGATGCGCGTCATCGTCGCCGGGCTCTGCGCCAGCCCCGCGCACAGGTCGCTCGGCCCGCCGGTGCCGTCGGGCTGCGAGAACAGCGACAGCAGCGTGCGGAACTCGACGTCGTTCAGCTGGTAGGGGCTGATCACCTCGTCGACATGCGCCGCCATGACCCGTCCCAGCATGATGATGACGCGGCACAGGAGCGATTCGGCGACGGGCATGCCCGGCAGGCGTTCGGCCACGCGCTGCATGCGCTCCTCGATCGTGGCGATTCGGTCCATGGGATTGTCCGGGGTCGGAAGTGTTTGGAGGGCGTATATTTTATTTAGAAAATATCTATTTTCAAGTGAAAATATAATCCCGGCTGCGGCAGGGTGCAGATGCGTGTAAATTCAACAGGATAGAAGGGGGTGTGGCGATGGATCGATGCAGCACGGGCCGACGTTGGCCACTCATCCTGCCGGCGGCGTTGGTCGTGGCGCTGTGTGCGATGCGAGCGGAAGCGGCGGAACCGGCCGAGCTCGTGCTCACCGGCGGGCGGCTCTACGCCGGCAACGGCGACGAGGCGGCGACGGCGCTGGCGGTGCGGGGCGGCAAGCTCGTCTACGTGGGGAGCGAGGCCGGCGTGCGCGCGTACATCGGTGCCCGTACGCGGCTGGTGAGCGCCGGCGGCCACCGGGTCATTCCCGGCCTCGTCGATGCGCACATCCACCCACTCGACATCGCGGATCTCGACGTCTGCGACCTGCAGAGCCGCGCGCTCGACCTGCGGGCGTTGTCGGAGTTCGTCGCCGGCTGCGTGCAGCATTACCGGCCCGCGCCCGGCGCGATGCTGCGCGTGCACCAGTGGAACCCCAGCGCGAACCAGCCCGGGCCCGGCTATCCCACGTTGCGCGCCGCGCTCGATGCGGCCGCGCCGCTCAATCCCGTCGAGCTGCTCGGCAACGATGCGCACCACAGCGCCTTCAACAGCGCAGCACTGGCGCAGGCGCGCGATGGCCGCGGCCGCGTCGTCGGCTATTCGAAGGCCACGCTGGCGGGCGCGTTCGCCGATTTCCGCGGCCTCGTCGCCGTCGACGAGAACGGCGAGCCCAACGGCTCCGTCAACGAGGACGCGCGCTACGCGATCGACCCGCACGGCATGCTGTACAACGAACTGCCGGCAGTGCTGCGCGCACCCGAGAAAGTGCCCGAGCGCCTGAACCGCGCGGGCATCACCTGCGCGATGGACGCGATGGCGATGCCCGACGGGCTGCCGGTGTACGACAAGCTCCTGCGCAGCGGGCGCATGAGCGTGCGCATGACGCTGGCGCAGTTCTACGACCCGAGCCACAGCCGCAAGGCCGACGGCCGCGTCGACTACGACGGGCTGGTCGCGAAGGCGCGCGCGGTGCGGGCGCGCTACGCCGGCAACCCGCTGCTGCGCGCCGACTTCATCAAGCTGTTCGCCGACGGCGTCGTCGAGGGCAATCCCTACGCCGTGCCGCCGACGCTCGGCAATGCCGCGATGCTGGAGCCGTTCCTGCAGCCGATCTTCGCGCGCGACGCGGACGGCCGCGCCACGGTGACCGGCTACGTCGACACCGCATCGGCCGCGTGTGCCGAGGTGCGCGCGCATCCGGCGCAGTACGCGGCGGAGGCGGCGATCGCGGCCTTCCGGGCCGGCCACGGCTTCCATCCCGGGCAGTGCCAGGTGTCCAACGGCCGGCTGCAGCACGAACGGGAGATCGAGCTCGAGTACGTGCGGCGCATGCACCTGGCCGGGTTCAACCTGCACATCCACGTGATCGGCGACCGGGCATTGCGCACCGCGCTCGATGCGATCGAGGCGGCGCGCGCGGCCGACGGGAACGATGCGACGCACGACAGCCTCGCGCACGTGCAGCTGGCGCAGGACGAGGACGTGGCGCGCATCGGGCGCGACCGGCTCTATGTCGCCTACACCTATTCGTGGGCGGACATCGATCCGGATTACGACCTGACCGTCGTGCCGTTCGTGCAGCGCGTGAGCGGCAACAGCATCGCGGCGATGCACGGACCCGGCAGCTACTACGATGCGCACGCCTATCCGGTGCGCGCCTCGCGCGACGCCGGCGCGATCCTCGTGGCCGGTTCCGATGCGCCGGTGGGCACGCGCGATCCGCAGCCGTTCGTGAACATGGCGATGGCCGTGACGCGGAGCCTCCCCGGGATGCCGCCGCTGAATGCGCGGCAGGCGATTTCGATCCGCGCGGCGCTCGATGCCTACACGATCAACGGCGCGCGCATGCTGGGTCGCAATACCGAGATCGGCTCGCTCGAGGTCGGCAAGTCGGCCGATTTCGTGGTCCTGGATCGCGACATCCTCGCGCTCGCCGATGCCGGGCACGCCGAGGACATCGCCGCCACGCAGGTGCTGGAGACCTGGTTCCGCGGGCGCCGCGTGTACCAGGCCAGCGCGCCGCATTGACGGCGGCGGCCCCCTGGCTTCAGCGCAGCGCGCGCGCCACGGCGCGCTCGAGCTTGTCGACGAGCTCGGCCAGTTCCGCCTCGCTCGCGTTGTAGGGCGGCGCGATGATGATGGTGTCGCCGAGCCCGTCGCCGGCGTTGCCCGCGCAGGGGAAGATGATCAGCCCGTCCTCGAAGGCGATGCGGTTGATGGCGTTGGCGAGGCCGCGCTCGGCGGGAAAGGGCTGCTTCGTGGCGCGGTCACGCACCAGTTCGATGCCGATGAAGTAGCCGCGCCCGCGCACGTCGCCGACCGCGGCATGGCGCGCGAGCGCGGCGCGGATCTCCTGCTGCAGCAACGCGCCGCGCATGCGCACGCGCTCGAGCAGCGCATCGCGCTCGATGATGCGCTGCACGGCCAGTCCCGCGGCGCAGGCGGCGGTGTGCCCCGAGAAGGTGTGGCCGGTCAGGATCGAGCCGTGCGCCTCGATGATCGTCGCGCCGAGCGCGCGCCGGAACACGGTCGCGCCGAGCGGGATGTAGCCGCCGGCCAGCCCCTTGGCGACCGCGATGATGTCCGGCACGACGCCCTCGTGCGCCATCGCGCTCCAGGTGCCGCAGCG
>DATKLZ010000017.1:0-11853 GCA_035542135.1 Steroidobacteraceae bacterium
GAGCGGCCTGCGCGACAGCAGCTTCAACTTCAAGGACCGCGACCAGGGCTTCAAGGTGATCGCCGGCATCCGGGCGCTGAGCCTGCTGGCCGTGGAACTGAACTACATCGACTTCGGCAATTCCAACGTCGGCGGCGCGAGCGCGAAGACCAAGGCCGGGGCCGGCTTCGTCATGGCCTTCCTGCCGATCCCGGTCGTCGATGTGTACGGCAAGCTCGGCTACGTTTCGTGGAAGACCGACGCGTCGGCGCCCTCGCTGGCCTCGTTCCGCACGACGGGGAGCGACCTCGCCTACGGCGCGGGGGTGCAGGTGCACCTCGGTTCGCTCTCGGCGCGGCTCGAGTACGAGGCCTTCGACGCCCAGGCGGCCGCCAAGCCCACGATGCTGTCGCTGGGCGCCACCTACACGTTCCTGTAACAGCTGTAACAGGACGAAAGGGCCGGCGGCAGGGAACTTCAGGCCGGAACCGCGATCGTATCCCCTGTGAGTGCGGTGCAAGCACTCCCCGCTTCCCTCCCTAAGCGGGCTTCTGTGCCCCGGTGGCTTATCCCCCCAGATCCCTAGCCACCGGGGCCTTTTATTTCCTGCAGCCAGTGGTGCAGCTGGCGGCGCGCCGGCTCGAGGCCGGTGCCATCCACGGCGGAAAAAGCCTGCACCGTGGCGCGGCCGGCCAGCGCGCGCTGCGCCGCGGCGAGCGCGCGCGACAGCTCGGCGCGCTTGAGCTTGTCGGATTTGCCCAGCAGCACGTGCACCGGGCAGTGCACGCCTTCCGCCCATGCGATCAGCGCCTCATCGCCATCGAGGAGGCCGCGGCGGCTGTCCACGATCAGGAACAGGCCGCGGAGCGAGGCGCGCGCGCCGAGCGCGTCGATCATCGGCGCCCAGCTGGCGCGCTCCGCGGCGCTGGCCTCCGCGTAGCCATAGCCGGGCAGGTCGACGATGCGGCGGCCGGGCTCGAGCTCGAAGAAATTCAGCAGCCGCGTGCGGCCCGGCGTCTTCGCGGTGCGCGCGAGCGCGCGGCGCCCGGTGAGCGCATTGATGGCGCTCGACTTGCCGGCGTTCGATCGTCCCGCGAAGGCCGCTTCGGCGCCGGCATCCGCGGGGAAGTGGCTCGGCTGCGCGGCGCTCAGCAACAGCGCCGCTCTCGGGTAGGTGCTCACGGGCGACGAATGTAGTGCGCGCGGGGGCTGGTGTACAATTCTCGCGCCTTCATCGACACGGTAGACACCATGACTGCGACTTTCCGCTACGCCTGCTGCGCACTGCTGCTGTTCGCGGCGCCGGTCTCCTGGTCCAAGGGTTCCGCCGAGGCGGGCGCCGTGGTGGCCAACACCTGCATGGCCTGCCATGGCCCGAACGGCAACAGCACCAACGGCGAATGGCCGCGCCTGGCCGGCCAGAATGCCGCCTACATCGAGCGGCAGCTGCACCTGCTGCACGACGGGCGCCGCACCGGCAAGGCCGGCGACAGCGCCGCGGCGATGATGCCGGCGATGGCGGTGACGCTGAGCGATGCGGACATCGAGAATGTCGCCGCCTACTACGCCGGCCAGACGCCGACCGGCCTCGAGGCCGATCCCTCCTACTGGCAGGCCGGTGAGAAACTCTACCGGTACGGGGACGCCGCGCGCGGCATCCCGGCCTGCGCCGCCTGCCATGGGCCCACGGGTCGCGGCAATCCCGCCGCCGGCTATCCCGCGCTGCGCGCGCAGCAGTCGGTGTACGTCGTCAAGCAGCTCAGCGCCTACAGCGCCGACGTGCGCTACGCGAAGAACGAGAAGGGCGCCAGCTACGGCGGCGACTACGGCAACATCATGCACACGATCGCCTCGCGCCTCACCGACGAGGACATGCGCAACCTCGCCTCCTACGTGCAGGGCCTGCGCTGATGGGCGTGCAGCCGTTGAGGCTGGTCGCCGTCGCGCTGCTGGCGCTGGCGGCCTGCTCGCAGCAGCCGGCCAGCACGCCGCCCGCCGAGGCGCCGGCTGCGGCGCCGGCCGCGCCCGCGGCGAGCGCCGCGCCGGACGCCGCGCCGGCCACCGCGCCCGCGGCGAGCGCTGCCCCGAGCACGCAGCCGACGCCGCCGGCCGAGGAATCGAAGCTGGAGAAGGCTGCGCCGCTCCCGCCGGCGGGCCAGCTGCCGGCCGGGAAGTGGGTCGCGGGCACGAACTACCGGCCGGTCGTGCCGGCGCAGCCGACCGAGGCGGCGCCCGGCAAGGTCGAGGTCGTCGAGGTGTTCTGGTACGGCTGCCCGCACTGCTACGCGCTCGAACCCTTCCTCACCGCCTGGCTGAAGAACAAGGCGCCGTACATCGAGTTCCGCCGCGTGCCGGTCACCTGGCAGCCGGTGCACCAGTCGCACGCCCGGCTGTTCTACGCGCTCGACGTGCTCGGCAAGGAGACCGCGCTGCACAGCCAGGTGTTCGACGAGATGCACGTGCGCAAGAACTACATGTACGCGCAGGGCGACGATGCCGAGACCTATTCCGCGCAGGCCTCGTTCGCCAAGGCGCATGGCATCAGCGAGGCCGATTTCGGCAACGCGTACAAGTCATTCACGGTGCAGACCGACCTGTCGAAGGCCGATGACCTCGTGCACCGCTACCACATCGACGGCGTGCCGACGATCATCGTCAACGGCAAGTACATCACCGACGTGAACATGGCCTGCGCCGACCGGCCGAACGATCGCAACTGCAACGGCCACGAGCGCCTGATCAGCCTGATCAACGACCTGGCGGCCAGCGAAAAAGGCCGGTAGGTGCCGGTGCCGGCGCGCCGCTGATGCTCCATCGCTACGCGCTGCGGGGCCAGGGCCTGGTCAACGTCAGCGACGCGACGCTGGCGGACACCGTCTGGATCGATCTGCTCGAACCCACTCCCGAGGAGGAGCGCGCGGTCGAGGCCCAATGCGGCATCGACGTGCCGACGCGCGAGGAAATGCGCGAGATCGAGTCCTCGAACCGGCTCTACGAGGAGGACGGCGGCGTCTACCTGACCGCGACGATCGTCACCAAGCTCGACACCGACCTGCCGCAGAACTCGCAGGTCACGTTCATCCTCAAGGACGGGCGGCTGATCACGAACCGCTACACCGACCCGCTGCCGTTCCGCCGCTACATCAGCTATGCCGAGCGGCACGGCCCGACCTGCAACAGCGGCCCGGCGGTGCTCGCCGGCCTGATCGAGGCGATCATCAACCGCGTGGCCGACGTGATCGAGCGCGTCAGTGCCGACCTCGATGCCATCTCGGCCGAGGTGTTCACGCGCCCGACGCGCCGCCGGCGCGGCGGTCCGCGCGATTTCCGCGCCGTGCTCGAGCGCGTCGGCCAGAGCGGCGAGCTGATCGCCAAGACGCGCGAGAGCCTGGTCAGCCTCGGGCGCGCGCTCACCTTCCTGCAGCAGGCGACCTCGGTCAACCTGAGCAACGAGGTGCGCGCCCGCTTCCGCACGCACGCGCGCGATGTCGTCGCGATGAGCGACCATGCCTCGTTCCTCGGCAACAACGTCTCGTTCATCCTCGACGCGACGCTCGGCATGATCAACATCGACCAGAACAACATCCTGAAGATCTTCTCGGTCGTGACGGTGTTCCTGCTGCCGCCGTCGGTGATCGGTGCCATCTACGGCATGAATTTCGACCACATTCCCTGGGCGCACGAATCCTGGGGCTTCATGGGAGCGCTGGGGCTGATGGTGGCGTCGGCGATCCTGCCGTACCTGATCTTCAAGCGCCGCGGCTGGCTGTAATTGGGGTAATCTAGGCGGCCTGCGCCCGTAGCTCAGCTGGATAGAGTACTGCCCTCCGAAGGCAGGGGTCGTGGGTTCGAATCCCGCCGGGCGCGCCAGCTAGTCCGCTGCCGCGCGAGGCGCCGCCCGCTGCGGAAACAGCAGCAGGCACGCCACCATCGCCGCGCCGATCACCGCCGATGCGGCCGGGCGGCCGAGGGCGAGGCCGCCGTGATCCAGCGGCTTGTCGAGGAAGTCGCCGACCGTCGCGCCGAGCGGCCTCGTCAGGATGAACGCCGCCCAGAACAGCAGCACGCGCGACAGCCTCGTCAGGAAGTAGGCCGCGGCCACCAGCGCGAGCGCCGATCCGAATACCAGCGCCGCCCCGACGTAGCCCAATCCCGTGTCATCGGCCATCCAGTCGCCCAGCGCCGTGCCGAGCGTCTGCGACAGCGTGATCGTGGCCCAGTAGAACATCTCGACCTTCGGCGTCGTCACGGAGCTCACGGCCACGGAGCCCTGCGACCACCACCACAGGCCGAGGACGGCCAGCAGACAGGCGAGCAGCACGCTGGATCCACCGGCATAGCCGATCCCCAGGCTTCGATCGGCGAGATCAGCCATCGTCGTGCCGGCCGTCGTCGAGGCCACGATCGTGGCCCAGTACAGCCACGCGTGGAATCTCCGGGCCCTGAGCTGCAGCACGAACAGCAACACCAGCACGCCGACGAAAATGGCGGAGCCGGCGAGGTAGCCCAGGTTCATCGTCATCGTGACGGTGTCGCCGCCGGTTTCGCCCAGCGTGGTCGCGAGAATCTTCACGATCCAGAAGCCCAGCGTGACGACGGGGACCTTGCCAGCGCTGGAATTCGGGTTCATTGCGCGGCATCGTATCGGATTGCCGGCGGCGCGCGGAACCGCGCCCGGGCCCGCATTGCCCTGCCCTTCGTGCCACCGCTGCCGCTATAATGCCGGCCCACCGTTTCCTGGCCACCCATCGGACTGACCGTGAGCAAACACGATACGCATTTCTTCAATACCTTCAGCATGGTGATCGGCGGCCTGGTCGTGGTCGCGCTGCTGATCTTCGCGCTGGCGCGCACGGTGGCCGGTCGTACCGAGGAGCCGGCGGTCTACGCCGACGCGCAATACGTGGCCAGCGTCGATGAGCGCATCAAGCCGTTCGCGCGCGAGGCGGTCGCCGGCGCCGACAATTCCGCGATGGCGATCCAGGCGACGCCGCAGTCCGGCGAAGCCGCGGCGCTGCCGGTGCCGAAGGACGGCGCCTCGCTGTATGAGGCGGTCTGCAAGAACTGCCACGGCCCCGGCCTGATCGGCGCGCCGAAATTCGGCGACCATGCCGCCTGGGCGCCGCGCATCGCCAAGGGCAAGGCGGCGCTCTACGAGCACGCCCTCAAGGGCTTCAACGCGATGCCCGCCAAGGGCAGCCGCACCGACCTCAGCGACGAGCTGATCAAGGCCGGCGTCGACTACATGGTGCAGAAGGGCAGCTAGTCGATCGACGGCCGCAGGCTCGCGGCCTCGCTGACGTGCCCGGGCGCCAGCCGCTGCGCGCCCTCGAGGTCGGCGATCGTGCGCGCCACCTTCAGCACCCGGTGGTAGCCGCGGGCGCTCAATCGCAGCTGTTCGCTCACGCGCTCGAGCAATGCCCGCGCCGCCGGTTCGAGCTGGCAGTGGGCCGCCAGCCCGGCCTGGTCGAGCCGCGCATTGCAGCAGCGCTGGCGCGCCAGCTGCAGCGCGCGTGATTGGCGTACCCGCTCGGCGAGCCCGAGGGATGCCTGCCGCGCTTCGGCGGCGCTGGGAGCGCTGCGTCCGGGTGCGGCGCCGTGAGGGCGTTGCAGGTCGGCCGCCTCGACCCGCGGCACCTCGACATGCAGGTCGATGCGGTCGAGCAACGGACCGGAAATGCGGCCGCGATAGCGCTGCACCCGGCGCGGGCCGCAGCGGCAGCGGCCCGAATCGTCGCCGAGGTAGCCGCAGGGACAGGGGTTCATCGCCGCGACCAGCTGGAACTCCGCCGGCAGCTCGAGCCGGTCGCCGGTGCGCGCCAGCGTGATCGCGCCGGATTCGAGCGGCTCGCGCAGGGCCTCGAGCACGCGGCGGTCGAACTCGGGCAACTCGTCCATGAACAGCACGCCGCGGTGCGCCAGGCTGATTTCACCTGCGCGCAGCGGCGAACCCCCGCCGACGATCGCGTTGGCGGAGGCAGCGTGGTGCGGAGCGCGGAACGGCCGCTCGCCCCAGCGCGCCGGATCGAAGCCCGCCGCGCTGATCGAGGCGATGCCCGCGACCTCGACCGACTCGGCCTCGGTCAGCGGCGGCAGGAGCGAGGGCAGCCGCGTCGCGAGCATCGTCTTGCCGCTGCCGGGCGGGCCGATCATCAACAGGCTGTGCCCGCCGGCCGCCGCGATCGCCAGCGCGCGCTTGGCCCGCCACTGGCCCCGCACCTCCTCGAGCGCATCGCCGCCGGGCCACCCGGGCACGGCGGCCTCGGGCGGCGCGGGCGCGTCACCCCCGGCGCCGGAGGCGACCTCGGCCTCGGCCTCGCCGGCGAGGAAGCGGCACACGCCGCGCAGCGTGGCAAAGCCGAAGGCGCAAGGGTGGCGCGCCAGCCGCACCTCGGCCAGGTCGGCGCCGGGAACCAGCAGTTCGTGCCCCGCACGTGCGGCGTGGATCGCGGCGAGCAGCAGCGCGCGCACCGGGCGCAGCTCGCCCCCCAGGCCCAGTTCACCGTAGCACTCGGTCGACGCCGCACGGCGCACCCGCAGCTGGCCGCTGGCGCGCAGCAGCGCCAGCGCCACCGGCAGGTCGTAGCGGCCGCCCTCCTTCGACAGCTCGACCGGCGCCAGGTTGACCGTGATGCGCCCGGGCGGGAATTCGTAGCCGGAATTGAGGATCGCCGAACGCACCCGCTCGCGGCTTTCGCGCACGACCGGCGCGGGGAGCCCGACGATGCTGAACCCCGGCAGGCCGGCGCCCAGGTGAGCCTCGATCTGCACCAGCGGCGCGTCGAGCCCGAGCTGCGCCCGGCTCAGGACCTGCGCGATGCTCAACCGCGCGGATCTTTGGCCGGCGCGGACGCCGGCTGGAGGGAATCGAGCCGCTGCTCAAGCGCCTGCAGCCGCGCCTCGAGCTCGGCAATGCGCGCGCGGGAGCGCTCGAGCACCCGGGCCTGCACGTCGAATTCGCTGCGCGAGGCCAGGTCGAAACGGCTGGCGGCGCCTTGCAGCACCGTCCGGAAGTTGGCCTCGAGCTCGTCGCGCAGGCCGCTGACCGCGGCCGGCAGGCCCGCGATGAAGCGGCGGGCGAGTTCGTCGAGTTGCATGTTTTCCATCGATTGCTTCCTGCCCTGCCCTTGCCCTGAAACTGCGCGTGCCGCCGCGCGCGGCGGCCAGAATGGTGCAACCGCGCGCCGCGAATGCCCGCACTCCGCTCAATTGCGCGCCCCGGACCGTGGCACGGTTTCTGCAACCCAACCCCAGCACCCTTCGGAGCGCGGGATGCAGCATACGCGCAGCCTCGCCGGGTCGGAATACGGGATTCAAGGCTTGTCCATTGACAAATGCGGCTCATGAAACTGATCACGGCAGTCGTCCGGCCCTTCAAGCTGGACGAGTTGCGCTACGCGATCGCCCACATGGGCGTGCAGGGCGTGACCGTGACTGAGGTGCATGAAATCGAATTCGGGCCGCGCTGCAAGGTCGAGATCGCGGTCGATGACAGCGTCGCCGAGGCAGCGCTCGAGGCGATCGCCAACGTGGCGCGCACCGGCCGTCCGGGCGACGGCCACATCACGCTCGGCGATCTCGACGAGGCCATCCGCATCCGCACCGGTGAAATCGGCATCGCCGCCACATGAAGCCGTCCATTGAAACCTGAAGTTGGGAGTCGCACGCATGCGCATTGAAGTATCGACATTGTCCCGCGGTCCGAGCGCGCACGCGCTCGCCGGAGCGTTCGCCACGCTGCTGCTGGCGCTCGCACCGCTCCAGTCGCGCACCGCGCTGGCCGACGAGCCCGCGGCCGCGCCGCCTGCCGCGGCAGCGCCAGCGGCTGCAGCACCGGCCGCCGCGGCGCCCGCGGCCGCGCCGGCTCCGGCCGCGCCCGCCGCCGCGGCACCGGCAGCGGCGCCGACTGCGCCGTTCCTGACGACCTTCGACAAGATCAGCTCGGGCGACACCGCCTGGATGCTGACCTCGACGGCGCTGGTGCTGCTGATGACGATTCCGGGACTCGCGTTGTTCTACGGCGGCATGGTGCGCAAGAAGAACATCCTCTCGACGCTGATGCAGAGCTTCGCGATCACCTGCGTCGTGACGATCCTGTGGTGGGCGGTGGGCTACTCGCTCGCGTTCACGCCGGGCTCGACGCCCTACCTCGGCGGCTTCGACCGCTTCTTCCTCAACGGCGTGGTCTACCTGCACGACGCCTCGAAGCTCAGCGTCTCGCACCTGGCGCAGACGATCCCGGAAACCGTCTACGTGCTGTTCCAGGCCACCTTCGCGATCATCACGCCGGCGCTGATCTGCGGCTCCTTCGCCGAGCGCATGAAATTCTCGGCGATGCTGTGGTTCATGGGAATCTGGCTGATCGTCGTGTACTGCCCGGTCGCGCACTGGATGTGGGAGCCCTCGGGCTGGCTCGCCGCCACGCAGCTGGACTTCGCCGGCGGCACGGTCGTGCACATCAACGCGGGCATCGCCGGACTTGCGACCGCGCTGATGCTCGGCAAGCGCCAGGGCTACGGCAAGGAGGCGATGGCGCCGCACAACCTGACCCTGACCGTCATCGGCGCCTCGCTCCTGTGGTTTGGCTGGTTTGGCTTCAACGCCGGATCGGCGGTGGCCTCGGACGGCCGCGCCGGCATGGCCTTCGCCGTGACGCACATCGCCACGGCCGCGGCGGCGCTCGCGTGGATGTTCACCGAGTGGGCCACGAAGGGCAAACCCAGCGTGCTCGGCATCGCCTCCGGCGCCGTGGCGGGACTGGTCGCGATCACGCCCGCCTCCGGCTTCGTCGGGCCCGGCGGCTCGGTGATCATCGGCGTCGCGGCCGGCGTGATCTGCTTCTTCTCCTCGACCTCGCTGAAGAAGGCCCTCGGCTACGACGATTCGCTCGACGCCTTCGGCGTGCACTGCATCGGCGGCATCGCCGGCGCGCTGCTCACCGGCGCGCTGGTCAGCACCGAGATCAGCGGCGCGCACGGCAGCGTGCTGCTGCAGGCCAAGGGCGTGGCCGCCACGCTGGCCTGGAGCTTCGTCATGAGCCTGATCATCCTCAAGCTCATCGATCTCACCATCGGGCTGCGCGTGAGCGTCGACGACGAGCGCGAAGGCCTCGACATCGCGCTGCACGGCGAGCGCGTGGAATAGACCCCCCCGGGAGCCCGCAGGGTTCCCCGGCCCCGGCAGGCCCGCACGGCTGCCGGGGCCGTTATTTTTGTGACCTGCCTCACCGTCGGACCGTGCCCGCCCGCTTGTGCGCGGGCGCGGCGCTGATACTCTTGTGGCTCCCCCGAGGGAGGCCACGATGCGTTATGTGATGCTGCTGACCGTGCTGGCACTGGGTTCGGGCGCCAGTGGCGCCGCGCGTGCCGGCGACATTTACTGCAACAACCAGGGCAGGGATTGCAGCGACCGGCCGAGCCCGGGCGCGACTTTCGTCGGCAGCACCAACAGCCAGGTGCCCGCCACCAGCGCTCCGGCCGCCCCGGCCAGCAGCAGCGGCACTGCCCCGCCCTCGACCGACGCGGCCAACGCCCGCCTGGGCGCGGAGGCCACGCGCGCCGCGGTGCAGAAGGACGTCGCGGCGAGCCACGCCGAGCAGTGCAAGGCGGCGAAAGAGAAGTACCAGCAATCCATCGACGCACGGCGCCTGTACCGCCTGAACAAGGATGGCGAGCGCGAATACCTGTCCGATGCCGAGCTCGACCAGGCGCGCCTGAATGCGCGGCTGGAGATGGAGCGCGCCTGCGGGAGCCCGTCGAGCTGATCTTCGCGCTGCGGCCGCCGACCGGCGGTCGACAGCCCTGCCCCTCCCCTCCGCTCGGCGCGGGCACGTGCACCCTGCTACATTGCGCCAGGGTCGAAGGAGCGGATCCATGATGCGTACGGGTTTCATCGGTCTCGGTGCGATGGGCAGCGGGATGGCCCGCAATCTCCATCGCGCCGGTCTGCTCGGCGGCGTGTGGAACCGCACCCCGGCCAAGGCCGCGGCGCTGGCCGCGGAACTGCATTGCACGGCCGCCGCCGACCCCGCCGCGCTGGCGCGCGCGAGCGACGCGCTCGTGCTGTGCGTGTCGGCCGACCAGGATGTGCTGGAAGTCGTCGCGGCCATCGGGCCGCATCTGCGCCCGGGTTCGATCGTCATCGACTGCTCGACCGTCAGCGCCGCCACGGCGCGCGCGGTCGCGGCGCAGCTCGCGCCGCGCGGCGTTGAATTCCTCGACGCGCCGGTCAGTGGCGGCATCGAGGGGGCGGCGAAGGGCACGCTGGCGATCATGGTCGGCGGCGAGGCCGGCACGCTCGGGCGCGCGCAGCCCGTGCTGGCCGCGCTGGGCGCGACGATCACGCACTTCGGCGCGCACGGCGCCGGCCAGGCCGCCAAGGCCACCAACCAGATCATGGTCGCCGGCATCATCCGCGCGAACGCCGAGGCGCTGGCCTTTGCGCGCGCACAGGGGCTCGACGTGGGCAAGGTCGTCGCCACGTTGAGCCGTGGCGCAGGCGGCAGCTGGTACCTGGCCAATCGCGGCCCGTACATGGAACGCGGCGAATATCCGGCCGGCTTCCGCGTGCGCCTGCACCAGAAGGACCTGCTGATCTGCCGCGCGATGGCGCGCGAAGCCGGCGCGGAACTGCCCGCGGTCGAGTCGGCGCTGGCCGACTACGCCCGGCTGATCGCCTCCGGCCACGGCGACGAGGACATCTCCGCGATGTTCCGCCTCACCAGCGCGCTGTTCGAGCACCCCGCGGCCCGCACCGGACGCTGAACCCGTGCCCGTCGAGTACCGCGCCGAACGCCACGCGCTGAACCTGCCGGATTTCTGCGCCGCGCAGGCGGTGCTGGCGGTGGTGCTGATCGTCACGCTCACCGCCGTGGTGCTCACCGTTGCGCACCAGGGCAACGGGTTCAATTTCTGGCTCGACCTGGCGCGCACCTCGCTGTTCATGCTGTGGACCGGCATGGGCAGCGCGGCCGTGCTGTGCGTGCTGCGGGCGCGCCTGGCGCGCATGCCGCTCGCGGCCGCGAGCGCGCTGGCGCTGGCCAGCATGCTGGCGGTGATCGCGCTGGTCTCATGGGGCACGCTCTGGCTCGGCAGCAGCTCGCTGCTCGGTCCGCGCGCCACCAACCTGCTGCTGCCCGAGAGCCCGTGGCGCTTCTTCGCCACCAACCTCGCGATCGGCGCGATCGTCGACGCGCTGGCGCTGCGGTATTTCTACGTGACCAGCGAATGGCGGCGCAACGTCGAACTGCAGGCCCGTGCCCGGGTGCGCGCGCTGCAGGCGCGCATCCGCCCGCATTTCCTGTTCAACAGCATGAACACGATCGCGGCGCTGACCCGGAGCGACGCGAAGCGCGCCGAGCAGGCGGTCGAGGACCTGGCCGACCTGTTCCGCGCCAACCTCAACGAGAAGCGCAGCAGCATCACGCTGAAGGAAGAGCTCGAGGTGGCGCGCATCTACCAGCGCATCGAGCAGCTGCGCCTCGGTGAACGGCTCCATGTGATCTGGGACGTGGCCGACCTGCCGATGCGTGCGATGGTGCCGGGCCTGCTGATGCAGCCGCTGCTGGAGAACGCGATCTACCACGGCATCGAGCCGCGGCCGGCCGGCGGCATCGTCACCGTCAGCGGCGCGCTCGACGGCGATGTCATCGGGCTCACGGTGCGCAATCCGCTGCCGGAAGCCGGCGAGGAAGCGCACTCGGGCAACCGCATCGCGCTCGACAACATCCGCGAGCGCATGGAACTGCTCTATCCGGGCCGCTCCTCGGTCGAGGCGAGCCGCATCGGCGATGAGTACATCGTGCGGCTGCGCTTCCCCTACGTCGAGGACAGCGAACGGGCTTCCTCGCTGTGAACCCGCGCGTGCTGATCGTCG
>DATKLZ010000018.1:0-43779 GCA_035542135.1 Steroidobacteraceae bacterium
TGCCGTCGAGCACCGCGTTGGCCACGTCGCTCACTTCGGCGCGCGTCGGCATCGGGTTCTGGATCATCGATTCCATCATCTGCGTCGCGGTGATGACGACGCGGTTGCGCGCCAGCGACTGGCGGATGATGGTCTTCTGCAGCCCGGTGAGCTCGGCGTAGCCCATCTCCACGCCCAGGTCGCCGCGCGCCACCATGACGGCGTCGGTGACCGCGAGGATGCCGGCGAGGTTGTCGAGCGCCTCGTGGCGCTCGATCTTCGCCACCACGCGCGCCTCGCCGCGCCACTTGCGCAGCTCGCCCTGCGCGCGGCGCATGTCATCGCCATCGCGCGCGAACGAGACCGCCAGGTAGTCGATGCCGAGTTCCGCGGCGAGCTGCACGTCGGCGAGGTCTTTCTCGGTCAGGGCGGGCGCCGAGATGCCTCCACCCTGCCGGTTGAGGCCCTTGCGGTTCGAGAGCTCGCCGCCGACGCGCACCACGCACTGGATGCGCGTACCGGCGACGCGCTCGACGCCGAGCACGATCTGGCCGTCGGCGAGCAGCAGCGTGTCGCCCGCACGCACGTCGTTCGGCAGGTTCTGGTAGGCACAGCCGACCTCGGTGTCGTTGCCGGCCGTGGCATCGAGCGCGGTGTCGAGCGTGAAGGGCTTGCCCTCGACGAGCTGCACGCTGCCGTTGGCGAAACTCTCGATGCGGATCTTCGGGCCGGCCAGGTCGGCGAGGATGCCGATGTTGCGGCCGGCGGCCTGCGCGGCCGCGCGCACGATGTCGACGCGCCTGCGCTGCGAGTCGCGCGTGCCGTGCGAGAAATTGATGCGCGCGACGTCGAGCCCCGCGGCCACCATGCCGCTGATCACCGCCGGATCGTCGGTGGCGGGGCCGAGCGTGGCGACGATCTTGGTGCGGCGTGCGGTATCCATGCGGGTTGCGGGCCTCAGGCCGCCGCGCGCGCCTGCAGCATGGCCACCGCCGGCAAGGTCTTGCCCTCGACGAACTCGAGGAAGGCGCCGCCGCCGGTGGAGATGTAGGAGATGCCGTCCTCGACGCCGTATTTCTCGATCGCCGCCAGCGTGTCGCCGCCGCCGGCGAGCGAATAGGCGGCGCTGCTGGCGATCGCATCGGCGATCGCCTTCGTGCCCTCGCCGAACTGGTCGAACTCGAACACGCCCACCGGGCCGTTCCACAGCACCGTGCCGGCGCTCTTGATCACCGCGCACAGCCGCTCGGCGGTATCGGGGCCGATGTCGAGGATCATCTCGTCGGCGGCGACCTCGCCGACCGCGCGCACATCGGCGTGCGCGGTCGCGGCGAACTCGCGCGCCACGACCACGTCGCTCGGCAGCGGGATCTCTGCGCCGCGCGCCTTCGCCTGCGCCAGCAGGCGCCGCGCCATGTCGAGCATGTCGGCCTCGCACAGCGACTTGCCGACCTGCACGCCGGTGGCGGCGAGGAAGGTGTTGGCGATGCCGCCGCCGACGATCAGCTTGTCGACCTTCTCGATCAGCGCTTCGAGCACGGTGAGCTTGGTCGAGACCTTGGAACCCGCGACGATCGCGACCAGCGGCCGCGCGGGCTTGAGCAGCGCCCGCTCGAGCGCATCGAGCTCGGCCACCAGCAGCGGGCCGGCGCAGGCGACCGGGGCGAAGCGGCCGACGCCGTGCGTGCTCGCCTCGGCGCGGTGCGCCGTGCCGAAGGCGTCCATGACGTAGACGTCGCAGAGCGCGGCCATGCGGCGCGACAGGGCCTCGTCGTCGGCCTTTTCGCCCTTGTTGTAGCGCACGTTCTCGCACAGCACCGCGGTGCCGGGCGCGCACTCGACGCCGTCGAGCCAATTCTTCATCAGCGGCACCGGCGCGCCGAGCAGCTCGGACAGCCGCGTCGCCACCGGCGCGAGCGACAGCTCGGGCTCGTGCTGGCCTTCCTTCGGCCGCCCGAGGTGCGAGAGGATCAGCACGCGCGCCTGCTTCTCGAGCGCCATGCGGATGGTCGGGAGCGCCGCGCGGATGCGCGCGTCGCTGGTGACCTTGCCGTCCTTGATCGGCACGTTCAGGTCTTCACGGATCAACACCCGCTTGCCGGCGAGGTCGAGATCCGCCATGCGCAGCGGCGCCGTCATGCGCTGGACCGCCGCGTTCAAGCCGCGCGCGACCAGGCGAGCGTGGTGTCAATCATGCGATTCGAGAAACCCCACTCGTTGTCGTACCAGGAGCAGACCTTGACCAGCGTGCCCTCGATGACCTTGGTCATCGTCGCATCGTAGGTCGATGAGGCCGGATCATGGTTGTAGTCGACCGAGACCAGCGGCGCCTCGGTGTAGGCGAGGATCCCCTTCAGCGGCCCCGCCGCCGCCGCCTTCACCAGGGCGTTGATCTCGTCGATCGTCGTGGGGCGCTTGGGCGTGAAGGTGAGGTCGACCAGCGACACGTTGATGGTCGGCACGCGGATCGCGAAGCCGTCGAGCCGTCCCTTGAGCTCGGGCAGCACGAGGCCCACGGCCGCGGCGGCGCCGGTCTTGGTCGGGATCATCGACATCGTCGCCGAGCGCGCGCGGCGGATGTCCTCGTGGTACACGTCGGTCAGCCGCTGGTCGTTCGTGTACGCGTGCACCGTGGTCATCAGCCCGCTGTGGATGCCGATGCCGTCATGCAGCACCTTGGCGAGCGGCGCCAGGCAATTGGTCGTGCACGAGGCGTTGGAGATGACGCTGTGCGTGGACTTCAGCACGTTGTGGTTGACGCCGTACACGATGGTCGCGTCGACGTCCTTGCCGCCCGGCGCCGAGATGACGACCTTCCTGGCGCCGCCGGCGATGTGCTTGCCGGCGTCCGCCTTGGTGGTGAAGAAGCCCGTGCATTCGAGTACGTATTCGGCGCCGAGTGCACCCCACGGAATCTGCGCCGGATCGCGGTGCGCGGTGACCTTGATGCGATCGCCGTTGACGATCATCGAGTCGCCCTCGACGCTCACCTGCCCCGGGAACTTGCCATGTGCGGTGTCGTAGCGGGTCAGGTGGGCATTCGCCTGCGCATCGCACAGGTCGTTGATGCCGACGATCTGGATCTCCTTCTGGCGGCCGCTCTCGTACAGCGCGCGGAGGATGTTGCGGCCGATGCGGCCGTACCCGTTGATGCCCACCTTGACAGCCATTGACGACTCCTTGCGAAGAAATCCCGTGTGCGCGCCTACGATTCTAGTACGAGCTTCAGCACATTGTCGGCGCCGAAGCCGAATTTACGGAACAGCTCGGGCGCCTTGCCCGAGGCGCCGAACTCGTCGATGCCGAGCACCCGCCCGGCGGTGCCCACGTAGCGCCACCACAGGCCGGTGGCGCCCGCCTCGATCGCGACGCGCCGCGTCACCGCCGCCGGCAGCACGGCCTCGCGCCACGCGGCATCCTGCGCATCGAACACCTGCGTGCACGGCATCGACACGAGGCGCACGCGCCGGCCCTGCGCCTGCGCGGCCTTGACGGCCTCGAGCGCAAGCGCCACCTCGGAGCCGGTCGCGATCACGATCTGTTCCGGTGCACCGGCGCAGTCGAGCAGCACGTAGCCGCCGCGCGCGACCTGTTCTGGTGCAATGGCGGCCGCGACCTGCGGCAATCCCTGGCGCGTCAGCACGAGGCAGCCGGGCCCGTCGCCGCGCTCGATGACCGCGCTCCAGGCCACCGCGGTCTCGAGCGCATCGGCCGGCCGCCACACGTGCAGGTGCGGCATCAGCCGCAGGCTCGAGAGGTGCTCGATCGGCTGGTGCGTCGGGCCGTCCTCGCCGAGGCCGATCGAATCGTGCGTGTACACCAGCACGACGCGCTGGCGCATCAGCGAGGCCATGCGCACCGCATTGCGGGCGTAGTCGGAGAACACCAGGAACGTGCCGCCGAACGGAATGAAGCCGCCGTGCAGCGCGATGCCGTTCATCGCCGCCGTCATGCCGAATTCGCGCACACCGTAGTAGATGTAGCTGCCGGAGGCGTCGGCGCGCGTGATCGCGCGCGCCCCCTTGCGCAGCGTGTTGTTCGAGCCGGTCAGGTCGGCGGAGCCGCCGAGCAGTTCGGGCAACCCGTCGCCAATCGCATTCAGCGTGTTCTGCGAGCACACGCGCGTCGCGACGGCGCCGTTGGTGGCGGCCGCGGCGGCCAGCAGCTGCGCGCGCTGCGCCGGCCAGCTGGCCGGCAACCCGCCCTGCATGCGCCGCACGAACTCCGCCGCGAGCTGCGGATGCTGGTCGCGATAGCGCGCGAACAACTCCTGCCAGGCCTGCTCGGCGGCACGGCCCTTCGCCTGGCAATCCCACGCGGCGCGCAGCTCAGCCGGCACGACGAACGGCGGGTCGGTCCAGTTCAGGAGCTTGCGCACCGCGGCGATTTCCTCCGCGCCGAGCGGTTCGCCGTGCGCCTTCGCCGTGCCGCCGCGCGTCGGCGCCGGATAGCCGATCACGGTGCGGCAGCAGATCAGCGAGGGGCGCGCCACGTCGGCCTGCGCCGCGCGGATCGCCGCGGCGACCGCATCGCCGTCCTGGCCGTCGACGTCGCGGATCACCTGCCAGCCATAGGCCTCGAAGCGCCTGGCGGTGTCGTCGGCGAACCAGCCGGCCACCTTGCCGTCGATCGAGATGCCATTGTCATCGTAGAGGCAGATCAGCTTGCCCAGGCCCAGCGTGCCGGCGAGCGAGGCCACCTCGTGCGAAATGCCTTCCATCAGGCAGCCATCGCCGAGGAACACCCAGGTGTGGTGATCGACGATCTCGAGGCCAGGCTGGTTGAACTGCGCGGCCAGCACCTTCTCCGCGAGCGCCATGCCGACCGCATTCGCCAGGCCCTGCCCCAGCGGTCCGGTGGTCGTCTCGATGCCCATCGCGGCATCGTGTTCGGGATGGCCGGCGGTGCGGCTGCCGAGCTGGCGGAACGCGCGCAGTTCATCCATCGAGACCGGATAGCCGGTCAGGTGCAGCAGCGCGTACAGCAGCATCGAGGCATGCCCGTTCGAGAGCACGAAGCGATCGCGATTCCACCAGCGTGGGTTGGCCGGATTGTGCTTCAGGAAACCGCGCCACAGCGCCTCGGCCATGTCCGCCATGCCCATCGGCGCGCCCGGATGGCCGGAATTCGCCTGCTGGACGGCATCCATGGCCAGGACGCGGATGACATTGGCGAGTTCGCGGCGGGTCGGCATGGGGCGTCTCGTGGTGTCCGGGGTGGCGCGGGGTTCGGGGGCGCGCATTGTCTATCAGGGAAAATCCGCGGGCAACCACGCGTTATACTGCCTGTCCACCCGCTCGAGAGCCCAGGATGCCGCATGTCCAATAGTTTCCTGTTCACCTCGGAATCGGTGTCCGAGGGCCACCCGGACAAGGTCGCCGACCAGATTTCCGACGCCGTGCTGGATGCGATCCTCACGCTCGACCCCGGCGGTCGCGTCGCCTGCGAGACCCTGGTCAAGACCGGCGTCGTCGTCGTCGCCGGCGAGGTCACGACCTCGGCGTGGATCGACCTGGAAAAGCTGGTGCGCGACACCGTGCTGGAAATCGGCTACGACAGCTCCGAGATGGGGTTCGATGGCGCGAGCTGCGGCGTCATCAACATCATCGGCAAGCAGTCGCCCGACATCGCGATGGGCGTCGATCGAAAGAGCAAGCGCAAGCAGGGCGCGGGCGACCAGGGCCTGATGTTCGGCTACGCGACCAACGAGACGGACGTGCTGATGCCGGCGCCGATCACGCTCGCGCACCGGCTGGTCAAGCGCCAGGCCGAGGTGCGCAAGCGCGGCAAGCTCGACTGGCTGCGGCCCGATGCCAAGAGCCAGATCACGCTGCGCTACGAGCACGACCGGCCGGTGGGCATCGAAGCCGTCGTGCTGTCGACACAGCACAGCCCGGAGATTTCCACCAAGAAACTGCGCGAAGCGGTCATGGAAGAGATCATCAAGCCAGTGCTGCCGAAGCGCTGGCTCGACAAGCGCACGCAGTACCACATCAATCCGACCGGGCGCTTCGTCGTCGGCGGACCGGTGGGCGATTGTGGGCTCACCGGCCGCAAGATCATCGTCGACACCTATGGCGGTTTCGCGCGCCACGGCGGCGGCGCGTTCTCCGGCAAGGATCCGTCGAAGGTCGACCGCTCGGCGGCGTACGCGGCGCGCTACGTCGCGAAGAACCTGGTGGCCGCAGGACTCGCCGAGCGCTGCGAGGTGCAGGTCTCCTACGCGATCGGCGTCGCCGAGCCCACCTCGATCATGGTCGATGCCTTCGGCACCAGCGCACTGAGCCGCGAGCAGCTGACCGAGCTGGTGCGGCGCCACTTCGACCTCACGCCCTACGGGCTGCGCGTCATGCTCGACCTGACGCGGCCGATCTACCGGCAGACCGCCTCCTACGGCCACTTCGGCCGCAAGGAAGCGGACTTCAGCTGGGAACGCACCGATCGCGCCGAGGCGCTGGCCGCCTCGGGCCGGCGGCTGGCGCGACGTTCAGGCCGGAAACGCCGCTAGCCGGCGCGCCCTTGGCCGCGGCTTTTGGCTGCGCGCCTCGATCGGGCTATAATTCCGCAACGACGCGCATCACAGCGCGGCGGTGCGCCAAGGAGCGTTGCGACAGGGCCCGTCCCTGCCAGGCTTGGCGCATCGTGGCTACGGAGCCAACGGCGCTCACCACCCTGGAACAGAACAGAAGGAGTGTGAGCCCATGACTGCCGCCATCAAGCCGATCACCGAACCGCGCGACTTCCGCGTCGCCGACCTGGCGCTCGCCGACTGGGGCCGCAAGGAAATCGCCATCGCCGAGACCGAGATGCCGGGGCTCATGGCGATCCGCGAGGAATTCGCGCCCTTGCAGCCGCTGCGCGGCGCGCGCATCGCCGGCTCGCTCCACATGACGATCCAGACCGCGGTGCTGATCGAAACGCTGCAGGCGCTCGGCGCCGAAGTGCGCTGGGCCTCGTGCAACATCTTCTCGACGCAGGACCACGCGGCGGCGGCGATCGCCGCGAACGGCACGCCGGTGTTCGCCTACAAGGGCGAGACGCTCGAGCAGTACTGGGAATACACGCACCGCATCTTCGAGTGGCCGAACGGCAACCACGCCAACCTGATCCTCGATGACGGCGGCGATGCGACGCTGCTGCTGCACCTGGGCGCCAAGGCCGAGCGGGATGCCAGCCTGCTCAACCACCCGGGGAGCGAGGAGGAGAAGGCGCTGTTCGCCTCGATCGCGGCCACGCTCAAGCGCGATCCGCGCTGGTATTCCGCGCGCCTCAAGGCGATCCGCGGCGTCTCGGAGGAGACCACCACCGGCGTCAAGCGCCTCTACCAGATGGCGCGCGACGGCGAGCTCGCGTTCCCGGCGATCAACGTCAACGACTCGGTAACCAAGAGCAAGTTCGACAATCTCTACGGCTGCCGCGAGTCGCTGGTCGACGGCATCAAGCGCGCCACCGACGTGATGATCGCCGGCAAGATCGCCGTGGTGGCCGGCTACGGCGACGTCGGCAAGGGCTCGGCTCAGGCGCTGCGCGCGCTGTCGGCGCAGGTGTGGGTGACCGAGATCGACCCGATCTGCGCGCTGCAGGCCGCGATGGAGGGGTTCCGCGTCGTCACGATGGACTACGCCTGCGACCAGGCCGACATCTTCGTGACCGCCACCGGCAACCTGCACGTGCTCACGCACGAGCACATGAAGCGCATGAAGAACAATGCGATCGTCTGCAACATCGGGCACTTCGACAACGAGATCGACTGCGCCTCGCTCCGCCAGTACAAGTGGGAGAACATCAAGCCGCAGGTCGACCACGTGATCTTCCCCCCGGAAAATGGCAAACCATCCAAGCGCATCATCCTGCTGGCGGAGGGCCGGCTCGTGAACCTCGGCTGCGGCACCGGCCACCCGAGCTACGTGATGAGCAGCTCCTTCGCCAACCAGGTGCTGGCGCAGATCGAGCTGTGGAGCCGGCACGGACACTACGCCGTCGGCGTGCACGTGCTGCCCAAGCACCTCGACGAGAAGGTGGCGCGGCTGCAGCTGGTGAAACTCAACGCGCAGCTGACGACGCTCACCGACGCGCAGGCGCGCTACATCGGCGTGGACCGGCAGGGCCCGTTCAAGTCCGACCACTACCGTTATTGACGCGCCGCGATGCCGGGGCCGGAACGGCCGGGGTGCCGCGTAACGGCGACAGCCGTCGCGCGGCCGTTTTAACATCATCGGAAGCGCGCGCCCGGAACTGTGGAGCGCGTCGTCAGTCCAGTGCTGCGTGGCCGCCGCGAACTTGAAGCAGTTCCCCTCAGGACACGCGGCGCGGCCATTACCATGGCACACATGAACAGCGAGATCCGCCTGCTGCAGCTGTCCGACCCGCACCTGTTCGGGCGGGCCGACCGTGCCCTGCGCGGCGTGGTCACGCGCACCTCGCTCCAGGCCGTGCTGCGCCACGCGCGCGCCCACCACTGGGACGCGGACGCGCTGCTGCTGACCGGCGACCTGGTCAACGACGAGGCGGCCGGCTACGCCACGGTGCGCGAGCTGCTGGGAAATCTCGGCAAGCCGTTGTGGTGCCTGCCGGGCAACCATGACGACATCGGCGCGATGCGGCGCGAACTGGCGGCGGCGCCGTTCGCGATCGGCGGCCACCACGACCTGGGCGCGTGGCGCGTCATCCTGCTCGACAGCTGCGTGCCGGGCCAGGCGCTCGGGCGCCTGGGCGCCGCGGAGCTCTCGCGCCTCGATGCGGCGCTGGCCGGCGCGGGCGAGCGCCACGTGCTCGTGTGCCTGCATCATCATCCGGTGCGCATGGCGAGCCGCTGGCTCGACTCGGTCGGATTGCAGAACGCCGACGATTTCTTCGCCATCACCGATCGCCATCCGCAGCTGCGCGCGATCGCCTGGGGCCACGTGCACCAGTCGTATGACTCGCGGCGCAAGGGCGTGCGGTTGCTCGCGGTGCCCTCGACCTGCGCGCAGTTCCTGCCGCACTCCGACCAGTTCGCCGTCGATCCGAGCCCGCCCGGGTACCGGCGCATGACGCTGCGGAGCGACGGCACGATCGACACCGAAGTGGTGCGCGTCGAGCTGCAGGCCGGCGCCGATCCGGCGCAGCGCGCCGCCGGCGCCTGAGGCTCAGCGGCCGCCGATGTCCGGCGGCAACTCGATCAGCGGCGCCAGCGCACGCATGCGCTGCTGCGCATCCTCCAGTTCCAGCAGCTGCTGCTGCGCGCCGCGCTCGAGCGGCAGGAATTCGGCCAGCCGGTTCGAGACCCAGCCCGCGTCCTCGAAATCGGCGTCGAGGTGCCGCGCGGTGTCGCCGAGCTGTTCGAGCACGCGGCGCAGCAGCAGCGTCAGCGGCCGGTGCTCGGGTTCGAGCGCGCTGCGCGCCGGCTCCGCGAGCCACTCCACCTCGCCCACGTGCAGGCCATCGGCCTGCACGTGGCGCGCGTGCAGCCTGAAGCGGCGCGTGCCACGGCACATCAGGCCGAGCAGCCCGTCCGGCAGCGCGTGGAAATCGACGATGCGTGCGCTGGTGCCAATCGTGGCGAGTTCGCGGATCGGCCCGGTCTCGGATTCGCCTGCATCCGCGATCAGCAGCACGCCGAACTCGCCCGCCTCGCGCATGCAGCGGCCGACCATGTCGACATAGCGGGCTTCGAAGATGCGCAGCGGCAACAGGCCGCCGGGGAACAGCACCGTGCGCAGCGGAAACAGCGGCAGCTCGGTCACTGGGGCGGCGCGCGGGTCAACGGGCCACCGCGCCGCCGCCCAATTCGGCCAGCAAGCGCTCGTGCAGGCCGCCGAAACCGCCGTTGCTCATCAGCAGGGCATGGTCTCCCGAGCGCAGGTCGCGCGCCAGCCCCGCCAGCAGCGCATCGAGATCGCGCGCGACGTGCGCGCGCTCACCGAGCGGCGCCAGCGCCGCCGCCGCGTCCCAGCCCAGGTCGGCGGGCGCATACAGCCACACGCTGTCGGCGCCGCCGAGCGACGCTGCCAGCGTGCCGGCATGCACGCCGGCGCGCATCGTGTTCGAGCGCGGCTCGAGCACGGCGACGATGCGTTCGCGCCCGACGCGCCGGCGCAGGCCTTCGAGCGTCGTCGCGATCGCGGTCGGGTGATGCGCGAAGTCGTCGTAGACGCGCACGCCTCCGGCCTGGCCGCGCAATTCCATGCGGCGGCGCACGCCGGCGAAGCGGGCCAGCGCCTCGCAGGCGCGCGCCGGCGGCACGCCGGCGTGGCGGGCCGCGCCGATCGCGGCCAGCGCGTTGTCGACGTTGTGCAGGCCGATCAGCGGCCAGCGCACTTCGCCGCAGGGCTGGTCGTCGAGCCGCACTTCGAATGCCGAGCCATCGCTCCCGGGCTCGAGCCCCGCGGACCAGTACGGATGGTCACCAGCCGGGTGCGGCGCATCACGCGCGAAATGCTCGATGCCGCTCCAGCTGCCCATGCCGAGCACGCGCGCGAGGTTCGCGTCCGCTCCGTTGACGAGGATGCGCCCGCTGCCGGGCACCGTGCGCACCAGGTGGTTGAACTGTCGCTCGATCGCGGCCAGGTCCGGGTAGATGTCGGCGTGGTCGAATTCCAGGTTGTTCAGCACCAGCGTGCGCGGCCGGTAGTGCACGAACTTGGCGCGCTTGTCGAAGAAGGCGGTGTCGTACTCATCGGCCTCGATGACGAAGAACGGCAGCTTGCCGAGGCGCGCGCTCACGTCGAAATTGCCGGGGATCCCGCCGATCAGGAACCCCGGCGACAGCCCGGCGTCCTCGAGGATCCACGCCAGCATCGCCGAGGTCGTGGTCTTGCCGTGCGTGCCGGCAACCGCCAGCACCCAGCGGCTGGAGAGCACTTCCCGCGCCAGCCATTCCGGCCCGGACAGGTACGGGATGTCGCTCTCGAGCAGCGCCTCGATCACCGGCATGCCACGCGAGCAGACATTGCCCACGACCACCACATCCGGCCGCGGCTCGAGTTGCTCTGCGCCGTAGCCCTGCGTCAATTCGATGCCGAGCGCTGCCAGCTGCGTGCTCATCGGCGGGTACACGTTGCGGTCGGAGCCGCTGACGCGGTGGCCGGCGCCGCGCGCGATCGCGGCAATGCCGCCCATGAAGGTTCCACAGATGCCGAGGATGTGGACGTGCATAATCACGCGGATTGTACACGCGCGCCCGGCGCGCGCCGGCCGCGGGCCGCCATCGCATACGAGGAGAGCGTCATCCCGACAGCACCGATCACCGACAGTGCCGCGCTGGACGCGGCCGCGGCCGCGCTTTCCGCCCACGCCGTGGTCGGCCTCGACACCGAGTTCATGCGCGAGCGCACCTACTATGCGCAGCTGTGCCTGCTGCAGCTCGGCGCCGACGGGCTCGCCGTCTGCGTCGATCCGCTCGCGCTGCCGTCCCTCGAGGCGCTGCGCCCGCTGTTCACCGCGCCGCAACCGCGCAAGATCCTGCACGCGGCGCGCCAGGACCTCGAGGTGCTCGAACCGGTCGCCGGCCGGCTGCACAACGTGTTCGACACGCAGGTCGCGGCCGCGCTGGTGGGATTCCCCGCGCAGGTCGGCTACGCCGACCTGGTGCGCGAGGTGCTGGGCATCGAACTGCACAAGAGCCAGACGCGCACCGATTGGTCGCGCCGGCCGCTGTCGGCGGCGCAGATCGACTACGCGCTCGACGACGTGCGCCACCTGCCGCCGCTCCACGACCGGCTGGCCGAACGCCTCGAACGACTCGGCCGGCGCGGCTGGTTCGACGAGGAAATGGCCGGGATCGGCGGCGAGACGTTCACGATCGATCCGGAACAGGCCTGGCTGCGCATCAAGGCCTTCGCGGATCTCGATCCGGACCGGCAGCGCCTCGCCCGCTCGCTGGCCGCCTGGCGTGAACGGCGCGCGATGGGTTCCGACCGTCCGCGCGGCTGGATCCTGCCGGATGCGGCGCTGCGCGACATCGTGCTGCAGGTGCCGCGCGACCGCGCCGCGCTCGAGCGCATCCGCGAATTGCCGGACGGCATCCGCGCGAACAGTGGCGCGCAGCTGCTCGAGCTCGTCGCCGCCGCCGCGGTGCCGAACCCGGCCGCGCCGCTCCCGCAGCGCCAACGCCCGGATGCACAGCAACTCGAACTGGTCGCACGGCTCGCTGACACCACGCGCCGCGGCGCCGCAGCGCTGAACCTCGCGCCGGAAATACTCGCCACGCGGCGGGAGCTGGAGCAATTGGCGCGCGGGGACCGCGAGGGCGCCCCGCTGCGCGGCTGGCGCCGCGAGGCCATCGGGCTCGAGCTGCTGAAGGTGCTCTAGCGGCGCCGGCGCGGGCTGCGCTTCGGTTGCCGTCCGCGCTTCGATTTGGCACGCGCGGGCGCCTTGCGCTTGGCTTTCGCTTTGGCTTTGACCTTGCGCCTGGGCCTGGCCTTGGGTCGGGCTTTCGCCTTGGGCCTGGCCTTGGCGCCCGCTTTCCTGCGCGCCGGTCGGCGGCGGGCGACGGCCTTGCGCTGCGCGGCCGGCGCCGGAACCGCCACCGCCTGCGGCGTGGCCGGGGCCAGCACCGCGACCAGCCGCGCGGTCACTTCGTCCACCGGCCCCTGCGCGTCCACGCTGCGCAGCAAGCCCTGCGCGCGGTAGTGCTCGATGAGCGGGCGCGTCTGCTCGTCGTACACGGCCAGGCGGCGAGCGACGGTCTGTTCGTTGTCGTCCGGTCGCTGCGTCAGGAGCGGCGCCTGCGCGCAGCGCGTGCAGTGCGTGATGCCGGAGGTCGCGGCATCGTGGACGTTGAAGATCGTGCCGCAGTTCGGGCAGGTGCGGCGGCCGGAGATGCGCCGGGCGATCTCGGCATAGTCGACGTTGAACAGCACCACGGCGTCGAGCGGCTGTCCGATCAGCGCCAGCATCGAGGCGAGCGAGCGCGCCTGCGCCAGGTTGCGCGGGAAGCCATCGAGGATGTAGCCACCGGCGACATCCATCTGCCCGAGGCGCTCGCGGATGATGCCGATCACGATGTCGTCGGATACCAGCGCGCCGGCGTCCATGGCGGCCTTCGCCTGGACTCCGAGCTCCGTGCCGCGCGCGACGGCCGAGCGCAGCAGGTCGCCGGTGGAGATCTGCGGAACCCCGAAGCGCGCGACCAACCGCTGTGCCTGGGTACCCTTGCCCGAGCCGGGCGCGCCTAACAGGACGATACGCATGTGCGAAAGGTACCTTTGCGCCGCCGGCGCGGTCAAACCGCCGCTGCCGCGGGCCTCCGGCATGGGCTATCCTTCCGGCTCCCCACTGGATGCCAGGCCCCGGAGCCCTTCGAAATGCCCAACGCCAAGCCCCGCAACGCCGTCTACGCGCAATCCGGCGGCGTCACCGCCGTCATCAATGCCTCGGCCTGCGGCGTCATCGAGACGGCGCTCAGGCAGCGCCGACACATCGGCAAGGTCTACGCGGGTCGCGACGGCATCGTCGGCATCCTCACCGAAAACCTCATCGACGTCGGCGCCGAATCCCGCGCCACGATCCGCGCGCTGCGCCACACGCCGGCGGGAGCGTTCGGCTCGGCGCGCTTCAAGCTCAAGGGCCTGGAGCAGAACCGCGCCGAGTACGAGCGGCTGATCGAAGTGTTCCGCGCCCACGACATCGGCTATTTCTTCTACAACGGCGGCAACGATTCGATGGACACCGCGCACAAGGTGGCGCAGATCGGCACGCAGCTCGGCTACCCGATCGCCTGCATCGGCGTGCCGAAGACCGTCGACAACGACCTGCCGCACACCGACTGCTGCCCGGGTTTCGGCTCGGTGGCGAAGTACATCGCCGTCTCGACGCTCGAGGGCGCGATGGATGTCGCCTCGATGGCGCGCACGTCGACGAAGGTGTTCGTGCTCGAGGTGATGGGCCGGCACGCGGGCTGGATCGCCGCCGCCGGCGGGCTCGCCGGACGCAAGGCCGGCGACGCGCCGCACATCATCCTGTTCCCGGAGATCGCCTTCGAGCGCGAGAAGTTCCTCGCGCGCGTCAGGCAGTGTGTCGACAGCTACGGTTACTGCGTCATCGTGGTCTCGGAAGGCGCGCATTATGCCGACGGCAAATTCCTCGCCGAAGCCGGCACCAAGGATGCCTTCGGCCACACGCAGTTGGGCGGCGTCGGGCCGGTGGTGGCCAACATGGTGCGCGAGGCGCTCGGCTACAAGTACCACTGGGCGGTGGCCGACTACCTGCAGCGCGCGGCGCGCCACATTGCCTCGAAGGTCGATGTCGCGCAGGCCTACGCGGTCGGCAAGGCGGCGGTCGAATATGCCGTGCAGGGCAAACACGGCGTGATGCCGGCGATCAAGCGGCTGTCGTCGAAGCCGTACCGCTGGAAGATCGTGCCGGTGCCCCTCGAAGCGGTGGCCAACGTCGAGAAGACCGTGCCGCGGCATTTCATCAGCGAGGATGGCTTCGGCATCACGGCTGCCTGCCGGCGTTACCTCGAGCCGCTGGTCGGCGGCGAGGACTACCCGCCCTACCGCGACGGCCTGCCGGCGTACGCGCGGCTGCGTGCCAAGGCGGTGCGGCGCAAGCTCAAGGGCGACTACGCGCTCAAATGAACGAGCAGCAGCGATTCGAGGCGCTCGAGATCAAGCTCATGCACCTTGAAGACACGGTCGCGGCGCTCGGGTCGGCCTGCGCGCGGCAGCAGCGCGAGCTCGCGGAGCTGCGCGAGCGAGTGCGCGTGGTCAGCGAGCGATTGGCCGGCTACGAGGAACCGGGTGGCGCCAGCGCGACCGCGCACGAGCCGCCGCCGCACTACTAGCGCCCGTTCGCGCGCCGCCCACCCGATACAACAACATGGCAGCGAACGGCAATCTTCCCGGCATCGTCGCCATGATCGTGGCGGCGGCGCTGTTCACCGTCATGGACGCCGGCATGAAGCTGCTGTCGCAGCACTATGCGCCGCTGCAGGTCACGGCGCTGCGGAGCCTGGCCTCGTTTCCGCTGGTGTATGTCTACGTCGCCTGGTCCAGCTCGTTCAAGGCGATGCTGCAGGTGCGCTGGCCACTGCACGTGGCGCGCGGTGCGCTCGCCGTGTTCATGCTGGCCAGCTTCGTGTACGGACTGCACCAGTTGCCGATGACGGTGACCTACGCGATCTTCTACGTCGCGCCGCTCCTGATCACGGCGCTGTCGGTGCCGCTGTTGGGCGAGCGGGTCGGTTGGGCGCGCTGGCTCGCGATCGGCATCGGACTCGCCGGCATGCTCGTGGTGTTGCGCCCCACCGGCGCCAATGTCATGACGCTCGGAGGACTGGCGGTGATTGCCTCGGCGGTCTGCTACGCGATCTCCGCGATCGCCATCCGCACGCTCGGGCGCACGGATTCAATGGAAAGCCTGATGTTCTGGCTGATCTCGATGCTGGCGCTCGGCTCGACCGCGCTCGCCTGGCCGCACTGGCAACCGGTGCGCGCCGCGGATGCGTGGATCATCGTCGGCGTCGGCATCACCGGCTTCTGCGGCCAATGGGGCGTGACGTACGCCTTCCGCCACGGCGAGGTCTCGGCGGTGGCGCCATTCGAGTACACCTCGCTGGTGTGGACGCTCGGGCTCGACCGCCTGATCTGGAACACGGCCCCGGATGGCTACACGCTGCTGGGCGCGGCGATCATCATCGCCGCGGGACTGTTCCTCGTGCGTCGCGAACGCGTGCACGTCGAGGCCGAGCATCCCTGAGGCCGGCGCGCGCCAGCACGCCATCGCCGTGGATCGCGGCAGCGAATCCCGCCGCGCGCAGCCGCGCGCTGACTTCCTGCGCGAGGCGGCGGCCGCGGCTCACGCTGTTGGGCGCGCCGGTGTAGTGGAACAGATGGCCACCGGGACGCAGCACGCGCGCGAGCTGGCCGTAGAAAGCCTGCGAATACAGTTCACCGGCCAGAGCGAAACGCGGCGGATCGTGCAGCACCGCATCGACCGAGCGATCCGGCAGCGCGCTGATGCGCTCGGCGATATCGCCATGCGTGAACTGCAGCGCCGCGCCCGGCGGCGGCTGCCACGCACTGTCCGGCGACCAGGGATTGAGCGAACGAAGCCACATCACGTCCGCGCTCTTCTCGAATGACAGCACCCGCGCCGCGCCGCCGCGCAGGCACCACGCGGCGAAATAGCCGAGTCCGCCGCAGGTGTCGAGCACGGTCTTGCCGCGCGGCTCGACCAGAGCGACCTTCTGCCCGGCATCCGCGTACGGCGAAAGTCTCGCAGAGGGCAGCATCTTGACGCCGTCGATCTCGAAGGTCGGCGGCCCCCAATCGGTCGGCACGAGCTTGAACAGCGCGCTGGTGTAGCGCGCCACCGGCTCGAACGCGGCGCCGCTCCAGTGGTAGATCGTCCGCGACCTGCAATCGGCGGGATACGGGAAGGCCTGCCCCTGCCAGTGCCACGCCTCCGCGAGCGTCTGGACCGGCGCGGTCGTGAGCCCGAGGTCGAGCGTAGCGGTGATGGCGCTGGCGCCGGCCGCGCGCGCGGCCAGCAATGCGCAGGCCTCGCGCAGCGTCAGCAGCGGTGTCAGGCTCACGCGCGCGAGACGGCGCTAGAAACCGAGTTCGCCGAGCGAGGCGTGATCGGCGGGCCGCGGCCCCGCCGGCCAGTGGTAGCGACGATCGCCAGCGGCGATCGGCGCGTCGTTGATGCTGGCGATGCGCTGCTGCATCAGCCCGTCGCCGTCGAACTCCCAGTTCTCGTTGCCGTAGCTGCGGAACCACTGCCCGCTGTCGTCGTGCCACTCGTAGGCGAAACGCACCGCGATGCGGTTCTCGCGGAACGCCCACAGTTCCTTGATCAGCCGGTAGTCGAGCTCGCGCGCCCACTTGCGGCGCAGGAAGGCCTCGATCCCGGCCCGCCCCTGCAGGAACTCGGCGCGGTTGCGCCAGCGCGAATCGACCGTGTAGGCCAGCGCGACGCGCGCCGGATCGCGCGTGTTCCAGGCATCCTCGGCCATGCGCACCTTCTGCGTGGCGGTCTCGAGCGTGAACGGCGGCAGGGGCGGTCTGCTCATGTGTGACTCCGGTGGCGCGGGCCGCGCATATCGTCCACAATCTTCGCGCGAGCCGGGGGAACCGCACAATGAAAATCATCGACACGCTCTGCAGCCTGCACGCCAGCCTCGGCCGGATGCTCGATCGGCTGCAACCGCTCCTGCTGCTCGGCACCCGCTTCTACGTCGGCTGGCAGTTCACGAAATCCGGCTGGATCAAGTACAGCTCGTGGGACACCACGCTCGGGCTGTTCCGCGACGAGTACCACGTGCCGCTGCTCCCGCCCGATGTCGCGGCGGTCATGGGCACCTGCGGCGAACTCGGTTTCCCGATCCTGCTCTATCTCGGCCTGTTCACGCGCATCGGCGCGCTCGGCACGCTGTTCGTGAACGTGATGGCCGTCGTCTCGTATCGGCAGGTGCTACTGTCCGAAGGATTCGAAGCCGCGCTCGGCCAGCACGTGCTGTGGGGATTCATGCTGCTGGTTTTGACAGTATTCGGCGCCGGGAAGATTTCCATCGATGCCTGGCTGGAACGCCGCGCCCGCACGGGCTGAAAACGGGCCCTGTGGTATATTGCGCGCCCCTGCGCCGGGGGCCCTCCGCAACGGGCCCTGATGGCGTGACCAAATAAACAGAACTCGTTGATTTCCGGAGGTTTTTCCATGGATGCCGCTAACTGGCTGTGGCTGGCTGTGATCGCCGGCCTGCTCGCCGTCGCCTACGGCGTGTTGTCGATGCTCTCGATCCTGCGCCTCGATGCCGGCAACGCGCGCATGCAGGAAATCGCCGCCGCGATCCAGGCGGGCGCCAAGGCCTACCTCAACCGCCAGTACACGACCATCGCGATGGTCGGCGTGGTGCTGTTCATCGTGCTGGGCCTCGCGCTCAACTGGGTGCTGGCGGGCGGCTTCGCCGTCGGTGCAGTGTTCTCCGGGCTCGCCGGCTACATCGGCATGAACATCTCCGTGCGCGCCAACGTGCGCACCGCGCAGGCCGCGACGACCGGACTGAATGCCGCGCTGCAGGTCGCCTTCCGCGGCGGCGCGATCACCGGCATGCTGGTCGTGGGCCTGGGGCTCCTCGGCGTCGCCGGATATTTCATCCTCGCGCGCACGCTGCTCGCCGGCAACGCCAACGCCGATGACGTGGCGCTCCATTCGCTCGTGGGCCTCGCCTTCGGCGGCTCGCTGATCTCGATCTTCGCGCGCCTCGGCGGCGGCATCTTCACCAAGGGCGCCGACGTCGGCGCGGACCTGGTGGGCAAGGTCGAAGCCGGCATTCCGGAAGACGATCCGCGCAACCCGGCCGTGATCGCCGACAACGTCGGTGACAACGTCGGCGACTGCGCCGGCATGGCCGCCGACCTGTTCGAGACCTACGCCGTGACGATCGTGGCGACGATGGTGCTCGGCGGGCTGGTGCTGAAGGAAGCCGGCATGGCGGCGATCGTGTTCCCGCTCGCGCTCGGCGCCGCCTCGATCGTCTCCTCGATCATCGGCACCTTCTTCGTCAAGACCTCGGACGGCGGCAAGATCATGAACGCGCTCTACAAGGGCGTGATCGTCGCGGGCGTCATCTCGGCGGTGCTGTTCTGGTTCATCACCAAGCAGATCATGCCGGGCAATTTCAGCGCGATGTTCGGCTGCGAAGTGGTCGGCCTCGCGCTCACCGCGGTGCTGATCGTCATCACCGAGTACTACACCGCGACCGAATACAAGCCGGTGCAGCTGGTCGCCGCGGCCTCGCAGACCGGCCACGCGACCAACATCATCGCCGGCCTCGGCGTGTCGATGAAGTCGACGGCGCTCCCGGTGATCGCGGTGTGCGCCGCGATCTTTGGCGCCAACGCGCTCGCCGGCCTGTATGGCATCGCGATCGCCGCCACCGCGATGCTCTCGCTGACCGGCATGATCGTCGCGCTCGACGCCTACGGCCCGATCACCGACAACGCCGGCGGCATCGCCGAGATGTCGAAGCTTGACAAGAAGGTGCGCGACATCACCGATCCGCTCGATGCCGTGGGCAACACGACCAAGGCCGTGACCAAGGGCTACGCGATCGGCTCGGCCGGCCTCGCCGCGCTGGTGCTGTTCGCCGACTACACGCACAACCTCGAGACGCATCTCGCCAGCGCGGGCCGCGCGATGGTCGGGTTCTCGCTGAGTGATCCGGCCGTGATCATCGGCCTGTTCGTCGGCGGCATGGTGCCCTTCCTGTTCGGCGCAATGGCCATGGAGGCCGTGGGCCGCGCCGCCGGCTCGGTGGTCACCGAGGTGCGCCGCCAGTTCCGCGAGATCAAGGGCATCATGGACGGCAGCGGCAAGCCCGATTACTCGCGCGCCGTCGACCTGCTGACCAAGGCCGCCATCAAGGAGATGGTGGTGCCCTCGCTCCTGCCGATCCTCGTGCCGATCGTCGTGGCCTTCGGCGTCAACGCGCTGATGGGCCCGGGCGAAGGCATCAAGGCGCTGGGCGGATTGCTGATCGGCACGATCGTCACCGGCCTGTTCGTCGCGATCTCGATGTGCACGGGCGGCGGCGCCTGGGACAACGCGAAGAAGTACATCGAGGAAGGCCACTTCGGCGGCAAGGGGTCGGATGCGCACAAGGCCGCCGTGACCGGAGACACCGTCGGCGATCCCTACAAGGACACGGCCGGCCCGGCGATCAACCCGCTGATCAAGATCATCAACATCGTCGCGTTGCTGCTGGTGCCGCTGCTGTAGGAGGCGCTCAGCGCGGTGGCGCGCGGAACAGCTCGTCGAGCATGACGACTTCCGCCGCCACCATCGAACGGAGCGTGGGCTCGAGCTGCGGCGCCCACAGCGGCGAGTGCAGGTACGGCAGCGGCCGGCCGCTGGCGAGGTCCTCGGGGCTCACGGCGCCGATGTGCAGCAGCACGGCGCGCACGCCCGCACGGCCGTACTGCGAGAAATCCTCCGCGCCCATCTGCGGCGGCATCTCGCGCGCGCTGTCTGCGCCCAGTTCCCGGTGCAGGGCGGCAACCAGGCGGGTGGTCACGGCCGGATCGTTGTAGACCGTATCGGCGCTTTCGTAGACGGTGAAGCCCGGCGGTTGTGGTGCGTTCGCGGCCGTCGCCTCGGCGTCCACCTGCCGCTTGATCGACTCGAGCACATGCTTGCGCACCGTCGCGTCGAAGGTGCGCACGGTCAGCAGCATGCGCACTTCGTCGGGGATGATGTTCGGCGCCGTGCCACCGTGGATCGACCCGACCGTGACGACCGCCGGCGAGAGCGCATCGGTCTCGCGCGACACGACCGTCTGGATGCCGACGATGGCGCGCGCTGCGATCATGATCGGATCGACGGCCAGGTGCGGATACGCACCGTGCCCGCCGCGGCCATGGATGACGATCTCGATGGAATCGACGGCGGCGCGGAAGTAACCGGCGTGGTAGCCCACGACGCCCGAGGGGAGCGTCGGTTCGTCATGCATGCCGAGCGCGAAATCCGGCTTCGGAAAGCGCGTGAACAAGCCATCGGCCAGCATTGCCGCGGCCCCGTTGCCGAGCTCCTCGGCAGGTTGGCCGACCAGCATCAGCGTGCCGTGCCAGCGACTGCGCTGCTGCGCCATCAGCCTGGCGGTGCCATACCAGGCGGTCATGTGCAGGTCGTGGCCGCAGGCGTGCGCGACGTGCACGATCGCACCCGATGCGTCGGTCATGGTGTCGGTGCTGGCGTACGGCAAGCCGGTCTGCTCCTCGACCGGCAGTGCGTCGAGTTCGGTGCGCAGCATGACCGTCGGGCCCGGCCCGTTGCGCAGCAGCGCGACGACGCCGGTCTTGCCCACGCCGGTGGTGACCTCGTAGCCCAGCGCGCGCACGCGCGTGGCCAGTGCGGCTGCCGTGCGCTGCTCCTGGAAGCCCAGCTCAGGGTGCTGGTGCAGGTCGCGGTACAGCGCCTCGAGCTCGGGCTCGAGCGCCGCAACCTCCGGCACCGCGGGGCGCGACGGCGGCGTGGCGCTGCCAGCACTGGCGCTCGCCATGGCGACCCAAGCGATCACTGCGGCATGGGGCTTCGAACTGGTCGTTGGCATGGAAAATCCCCCGTTGCGAGAGGCTGCCCGCCGGCGGGCAGCGCACTGAAACACGTTACATGTTATTGCGTACATGTAACGCCTGGACGTTCGACACCCTTCGCTCAGTGCAGCCCGGCGCGAGTGGTCAGGTAGACCGCGTAGGTGCCGAGCCAGTGGCCGCCTTCGTAGTGCTCGCCGGTGACGGCCGGCAGCGCGGCCCTGCTGTGAGCCTGCGCGGCGCCCATCAAGGCCGCGACACGGCCGTCACCGCGCGGCAACCCATGCGCCATGCCTTCGAGCATCCATGCGCGGCTGAGGTTGAGCCCATCGATGTGTGCCAGCTTCGGATCGGAGCGATCGGTCACGACCGCGGGCGGAAGCCAGGCCGCATCGGCGCGCCGCGGGATGCCCGGCAGGAAGACGCGCAGCCACCGGGCGAAGGCGGCAGGGTCGAGCACGCGGCGCATGAAATCAGCCTCGGCCAGGCAGGGCGAGAGGAAATCCTCGCCCGAGGGCTCGTAGGCCAACGGGCAATCGCGATCGGCGGCATAGAATCGATGCGCCGCGTCGGTGAGTGCGCTGCGCATCGGCGCATCGCCGGCGACGCCGGCCCAGTCCCACGCCAGGCCCAGCGCGAATGCGGTCTGGTCGTGCTCGCCGATGCGGATCGGGTAATGGAGCCGGGGCAGGTAGCCGCGCAGCCGCTCCGCCACGACGCGCTCGAGCGGCTGCAGGGCGCGCAGCCATTGCTGCGCCTGCGGATCCTGCCATTGGCGCAACTCGGCGCACAGTTGCAGCAGCCACGCCAGGCCGTATGGACGCTCGAAGGACGCACGGTCGGCGTGCTGCATGTAGGCCACCTCGCCGGCGATGTTTTCGGTGGTCAGGCTGCGCGCGATCTCGGCGCGCGCGGCGGCGGCGAACGGCGCATCCGGCATCGTGTGCAGCAACCGCACCAGCAACCAATGCCCGTGCACGTCGGAATGCCAGTCGAGGCAGCCGTAGAACGCGGGCGTCAGCTCGTGCGGCGCACGCACGTCGGCCGCGCCGTCGAGCGTGTGGCTGATGTGGTTCGGATACTCCTGGTGCAGGCACTTGAGCGCGAGCGCGGCGAAGCGCGCCGCCGCCGGCGCATCGAGCGGCGCGCTATCGCCTGCGACCGCCGTGGTCGCGGAATTCGCGCACACGCCAAGCGTGAAGGCGATCACAATGCGTCCGAGCCGACCCATGGGCGTTCCCCCGTTGGCGCGTGTGTCCCGCATTCTGCGTCAAAACGCGATCGCAAACGATAGCGCGGATGCCCGGGGTACTGTTCGGCAGGTGCGCGTTGTGCGAGGCTTGAGGCATGCGGCTTCGGCCGCGCGTGAAGGTTGGCGATCGATGACAAGGGATTCCCAACCGGGCAATGGTCCGGGGCTGCGTCGTGCGCTCGGCACCTTCGACCTGGTGCTGCTGAACATCGCCGCGATCGTCGGCTTGCGCTGGCTGTCGACCGCGGCGCAGCTCGGCCCGGCGAGCCTCACGCTGTGGGTGGTTGCCTTCCTGCTGTTCTTCGTGCCCTCGGCATTGACGGTGCAGGAACTCAGCTCGCGCATCCCGCATGTCGGCGGGCTGTATCGCTGGACGCAGGCTGCGTTCGGCGACACGCACGGGTTCCTGGCCGGCTGGGCCTACTGGGTCTCGAACCTGGTGTTCTTTCCCTCGCTCCTGCTGTTCGTTTCGGGCATCGTGCTGCACATGGCCAGCCCCAGGCTGGGCTCGCTCGACGAGAGCCCGATGTACAACGGCATCTTCTGCCTGGCGCTGCTGTGGTCGGTCACCTGCCTCAACATCCTCGGACTGCGGCGCGCCAAGTGGCTGCAGAACATCGGCGGCCTGGCCTCGATCGCGGTGGGCGCGCAGGTGCTCATCGGCGGCGCGTTCGCCTGGTGGCGCTACGGCTCGGCGACCCAGCTGCGCGCCGCCGACCTGGTGCCGAACCTGCAGTCGTTGCCGACGCTCAACACCTTCGCGATCCTGATGCTGGCGTTCGTCGGCCTCGAACTCGGGCCGATCCTCGGTGACGAGATCCGCAACTCGGCGCGCACCATCCGCCGCGCGATCCTGATCTCGGGCGTCGTGATCACGGTCATCTACGTCGCCGGCACGGCCTCGCTCCTGGTGGCGCTGCCACCCGACCAGATCGGCGTGATCAGCGGAATTCCCGAGGCGATGGAAGCCACGGGGCAGCGCATCGGCATGCCGCTGTTCGGCGTCGTCGCCGCGGCGCTGCTTGCGCTGACGAGCGCCGGCGGACTCGGCGCGTGGATCACGGGCACGGCGCGCCTGCCGTTCGTCATGGGCCTCGGCCATTACCTGCCCGGGCGCCTCGGCGCGATCCATCCGCGCTACGGCACGCCGCACGTCGCGCTGCTGGTGCAGGCAGCGGCGACTTCCGTCGTGCTGGTGGCGGCGATCTGCGGGTCGACGATCCACGAGGCCTACCTGCTGCTGATCGACATGACCGCGGCGCTCAGTTGCGCGGTCTGGATCTACATCTTCGCCGCGCTCCCGGCGCTGCGACGCCGCGCCGCGGAAGCGGATGCGGATGCGGATGGCGATGCGGTGACCGGCGCAACCGCCGTCGTGCTGATTCCCGGCGGGCCGCGCACCGGATGGCTGATCGCCTGGATCGGCGTGCTGGCCACGACCTTTGCCACGATCGTGTCGCTGATTCCACCGGCGGGCAGCGCCCATCCGCTGCTGTTCCTGCTCAAGGGAGCGGGCGGCTGCGTGCTGGTCTTCGCGGTCGGACTGCTGATCTGCCAGCGGGGCCGCGCGAAATTGCCGCACGCGGCGGCAGCCGCGCGCGCTGCCGGGGGCCACTGATTCGACCGCAAGTCGCGGAGTGTCGGCTGCGGGCGGTTGGGCTAGAGTGATGGCCCATGAATGCTCCGCAGACAACGCAACGCGATCCACGCTGGACGGCGCTGCGCGCACGCGATCCCGCTTACGATGGCCGATTCGTCTATTCGGTGCGCAGCACCGGCGTGTACTGCCGCCCGTCCTGCTCGGCACGCGCGGCGCGGCCCGAGAACGTGGCGTTCCACGCCGACTGCGACGCCGCCGAGGCAGCCGGGTTCCGCCCCTGCAAGCGCTGCCGGCCGCGCCAGGCCTCGCCGGCCGAGGCGCGCGCCGCGCTGATGGCCCGGATCTGCCGCACCATCGACGCCGCGCCCGAGCCGCCGCGGCTGGCCGTGCTGGCACGCCAGGCGGGCATGAGCCCGTATCACTTCCAGCGCGTGTTCAAGGCGACGGTCGGACTGAGCCCGCGCGCCTACGCGCTCGCGCAGCGTGCGCGCCGGGTGCGCGGTGGACTGCGGCGCGCGGGCAGCGTGACGCAGGCGATACTCGATGCCGGCTACAACTCCGGCGGACGCTTCTACGCCCACTCGAACGAGATGCTGGGCATGACGCCGCGCGCCTATCGCGCCGGCGGCACGGGCGCGACGATCCGTTTCGCGGTCGGCGATTGCTCGCTCGGCGCGGTGCTCGTCGCCCGCAGCGACAAGGGCATCTGCGCCATCCTGCTGGGCGATGATCCGGCGCGGCTGGTGCGCGATCTCGAGGATCGCTTCCCGCGCGCGAACCTGGTCGGCGGCGACGCCGGCTTCGAGCGGTGCGTGGCGGCGGTCGTGCGCTGCGTGGATGAGCCGGCCGCCGGCCTGAAGCTGCCGCTGGACGTACGCGGCACCGTGTTCCAGCAGAAGGTCTGGCAGGCGCTGCGCCGGATCCCGCCCGGCCATACCGCCAGTTACGCCGAGATCGCGCGCCGCATCGGCGCACCGCGGTCCGCGCGCGCCGTGGCGCAGGCCTGCGCCGCCAATGCGCTGGCGGTCGCGATCCCCTGCCACCGCGTCGTGCGGCGCGATGGTTCGCTGTCGGGCTATCGCTGGGGCATCGAACGCAAGCGCGCGCTGCTCGCGCGCGAGGGCGGAGCCAAGCCCGCGTAGAATCCGCGCATGGGCCGCGCAGCGACGAACCGGAGTCGATGGCCGCGCGCGCCGCGGGCGGCGCTGTGCGCCGGCCTGTGGCTCGTTTGCGGCGGGCGCGCCCCGTGCGCGGCCGCCACGGGCGCCGCCCTGCCGCTGATGCCGCCGCCGCTCCCGGCCGATCGTGTCCTCGTCGTCGCGCCGCATCCCGACGATGAAACGCTCTGCTGCGGCGGCTACCTGCAGCAGGCGGTGAGCGTGGGCGCCACGGTGGGCGTGGTGTGGATGACGGCCGGCGACAGCTTCGAGATCGACGCGATCGTCACCGAGCGCACGCTGCGGCCAAAGGGGCCGGGCCTCGAGAAACTCGGGATGCGGCGCATCGCCGAGGCCCATGCGGCCGCGGACCGGCTCGGCGTACCGCGCACGCAGCAGGTCCTGCTGGGCTTCCCCGATCGCGACCTGCGGTCGCTGCTGCACAACGCATCACGGGACCCGTTGCGTTCCCGTTACACCGGCGTGGACGCCGTGCCGTACGCGGAGGCGCTCCATCCGGGCAGCGCCTACACGGGCGAGGAGCTGCGGCGGAACCTGCGGGAGGCGCTGGTGCGTTTTGCCCCGACGATCGTGCTGGTCGCGGCGCCGCAGGACAAGCATCCCGACCACAGCGCGAGCGGACAGTTGGCCGTCGAGCTGTTGCGCGCCGGCGCGCCAAGGGCGCGCATCTACTACTGGATCGTGCACGGCGGCCACGAATGGCCCAGGCCCCGCGGCCTGCATCGCGAGCGTCCGTCGCGCCCGCCGCGGATCGCTTCGGGCCTCGCCTGGGAGCGCCGGCCGCTCAGCAGCGCCGAAGCGAACGGCAAGCTGGCGGCGCTCGGCGAGCACCACACGCAGATGGTGGTGATGAAACGCTTCCTGGAGTCCTTCGTGCGCAACGACGAGATCTTCGCGCCGGCCCCATAGCCGCGCCGCGGCTTGCACCGCCGCACGGCGGTGGCCCGGGGCCTCAGGCCGCGACCGGGAGCGGGGCGGGCCGCCCGAGCGCGTAGCCCTGCATGTAGTCGACGCCGATCGCGCGCGCCGCATCCATCGAGGCCGTGTCTTCGACCTGTTCGGCGATCACCTTGAAATTCAGCGTGCGCGCCAGCTTGATCATCGCGGTGACCATGGCCTGGTTGACGGTATCACGCGCCAGGTTGCGCATGAACGAACCGTCGATCTTCAGGAAATCGACGGCCAGCAGCTTCAGGTTGGCGAACGATCCCATGCCGCTGCCGAAATCATCGAGCGCGAAGCGGCACCCCATGCCGTGCAGCACGCCGATGAAGCGCCGCGCATGCTCGAGGTTGGCGATCACGGCGCTCTCGGCGATCTCGAAGCACACCTGCCCGGGGCTCGCGCCGGTGGCATCGAAGCAATCGACGACGAATTCGAGGAACTGCGCGTCGGCGAGCGTCTGGCCGGAAATGTTGATGCCGATGCTGCGGTTCGGCGGCAGGCTGAGCGCACCGCGCCCGAGCGCATCGAGCGTGGTCTGCACGACCTGGCGGTCGATCAGTCCCATCAGCCGGTAGCGCTCGGCCGCCTGCAGGAAATCCGCCGGCGACACCTGCTCGCCCGCCTCGTTGCGCAGGCGCACGAGCACTTCCATGGCCGGGCCCGCGTCGCCATCGCCATAGGCCGCGACGATCGGCTGGCAGTAGAGCTCGAAGCGGTGCTCCTTGAGCGCGCTCTGCAGCAGCTGCAGCCACTGGATCTCGCCGCTCTCGCGCGCCAGCAGCTCATCGCGGCCGGAATACACGGTCACGTGGCTGCCCTGGCGCTTGGCCTGGTAGCAGGCGGAATCCGCCGCGGCGAGCACTTCCTCGATGCTGGCCGCGTCGCGCGAAATCTCGACCAGGCCGATGCTGGCGCCGACGTTGAAGATGCGATCGCGCCATACGAAGCGGTGGTCGGCCACCCTGCGGCAGATTTCATCTGCAATCTGCCTCGCCTTGTCGAGCGGGCAGCCCATCAGCAACATGCCGAACTCGTCGCCCCCGAGGCGGCCGACGGTGTCGGAGTCGCGTACCCCGCCACGCACCACCTTGGCGATGTCGCGCAGCAGGCTGTCGCCCGCCTGGTGGCCGCTGGTGTCGTTGATCACCTTGAAACGGTCCAGGTCGAGGTAGCACAGCACATGATTCGCATCGCCACGGCGCGCGCCATCGACCGCCTCCGAGAGCCGTCGCTCGAATTCGCGCCGGTTGACGAGCCCGGTGAGCGCATCGTGCGCCGCCTGGTAGGAAATCTGGCGCGTCAGGCCGCGCGATTCGGTGACATCGTGCAGCAGCAGCACGGCGCCGTTGATGTCGCCCACCTCATCGCGCAGCGGCGCCGCGGTCACTTCGACCAGACGCTCGGCGCTCTCCGGCCCGAACACCAGCGGCCGGCGCCCGAGGTTCAGCGGCGCGCCTGCGGTCAGCGCCTGGTGGACCGGCTCGGCGAGCAGCTTGCGGTCGGCCTCGCTCGCGTGGCGCGCCAGCTCCTCGAGCGCGACGCCGCCGGCGCCGTCGCCGACCACGCCCAGCAGCGCGGCGGCGGCGGGATTGAGGTAATCGACGCGGCTGTGCGCGTCGACGGTGACCACCGCCCCGGGAAGCGATTCGAGCGCGGCGCGCGCCCGCGACCGCATGCCCGAGGGCGCCGCGAGCGCCGCCACGGTCTGCGTCGGCAGCACTTCGACACCGACGATCAGCAACGCGCGCTGGCCGGCATGATCGACCGGCCAGGCGCTGAGCTCGAGGCGCGCGTGCTGCCCCTGCAGTCCCAGCAGGTCGACTTCATATCGCGGTGCCGTCGCCTCGCCGGCCAGCCGGCGACGGATGTTGTCGGCCACCAGTTCGGCGAACTCGGGCGGCACCAGGTCCTCGAGCTTGCGGCCGGCCAGCTCGGCGGGCTGCGCGCCGATCAGCTGCGCAAAATGCGGGTTGGCGTAGAGGATGCCGCCCTTGCCGTGGATCAGCACGGCCTCGTGCAGGTGATCGGCCAGCTCGCTCACCGCGGCCGAGGCCGCTGGCTGCGACTGCGGTTCGGCGGCCGCGGCCGCGCGCGTCAGCAGGTGATTGACGACCGTGACCAGTGCCGTGACCTCGCGCTGGTCGGTCGACAGTTCGACGCGCCCGCGGAGCGATCCGCCGACGGCGATGCGATGCAGCTCGCGCGTCAGCTCCTCGAGCGCGCCGCGCTGCCGGCGCTGCATCGCGTACAGCACCAGCAACGCCACGGCAAGCAGCGCAAAGAGCAGGCAAAAAAGCGCCAGGATCGACATGCTGCGGCTGTGGTTCCCCGATAGTGGTGTACGTGCGATCCGCGCCGGCCGGTCCGCCCGATGATGACCGATGCAGCATAGCCCAGCGGGTGGTCGCACCGGAGCCCGAATTCACCATATGATGACCACTTTGTCACGCGCGGCGGTCGGCCTTTGCCGCGTGCGCCAACCGGCGCGGCGGCGTTGCCGCGGCGGCCGGGAATTAAGTAAAGCTTGGTATCATTGACGAACGCCATGTCCCATGCACAAGCCGCAGTCGAGCAGATGGTTTCCCAGCAGGTTCGCACGTGGGAGGTGCTCGACGCGCGCACGCTCGAGGTCATGCGGCGCGTGCCGCGCGAGCCGTTCGTGCCGCCGGCCTGGCGCTCGCTGGCCTACGCCGACTGCGCCCTGCCGCTGCCGTGCGGGAAGCACATGCTGACGCCGATGCTGGTCGGTCGCATCCTGCAGGCACTCGGCGTGCAGCAGGGCGAGCAGGTGCTCGAGGTCGGCACCGGTTCGGGGTACCTGTCGGCCTGCCTCGCGGCGCTGGGCGGGAGCGTCCAGTCGCTCGAGCTGCACGGCGAGATCGCCGCGCTGGCGCGCGCCAATCTCCAGTCCGCGGGCATCACGAGGGTCGAAGTGACGACCGCGGATGGCGCGGCGCTGGTCAGCGAGACCGCCTACGACGCGATCGTGCTGACCGCTTCGCTGCCGCTCTACGACGCGCGCTTCGAGCGCGCGCTGAAGTACGGCGGGCGCCTGTTCGCGGTCACCGGCACCGGTCCGGTCATGGAGGCACGGCTGGTGCGCCGCCGCGGCGCCAGCGAGTTCAGCACCCAGCCGCTGTTCGAAACCTGCCTCGAGGCCCTCGAAAACGTCCCGGCACCGCCGGCGTTCCGTTTTTGACCATGACCGCTGTAACCCAGATCGACCCTGCCGGGTTAAAGGCCAGGATGGATGCCCGCCAGGAGTTCTGCCTGCTCGATGTGCGCGAGCCCTGGGAAGTGGCGCGCGCCGCGCTCCCCGGCAGCGTGTTCATTCCGCTGCAGGAGATTCCGGCGCGGCTCGAGGAACTTGACGCGGATGCGGAGATCATTGTGATGTGCCAGGCAGGCGTGCGCAGCCAGCGGGCGGCCGAGTTCCTGGTCGCCCGCGGCTTCAGCCGGGTCGCCAACCTGCGTGGCGGCATCGCGGCCTGGGCGCGCGAATTCGATCCCGACCTCGACCCGGGCTGAGCCGAAACGAACTCGAACGACAGCAACCCCTTACCCAATGGATGTAGTGCGCATGAATCGTCACTGGTTGATTGCCCTTTCCCTGGCCGGCGCGGCCGGCGTCGCGGCGGCCGAAGACCTGCAGACCGTCTACGATCATGCGCTCCAGGCCGATCCGACCATGCAGCAGGCGGAAGCCCTGCACATGGCGACGCGTGAAACGCGCACGCAGGCGATCCTGGCGATGCTGCCGCTCGACTTCAACGCCAGCAAGAACTGGTCCGGGGTCGCGAGCCAGCACTACTCCACCCCGGCGCTGGCCAACCTGAACCTGCAGGTCAACCTGTTCTCGTGGAACAACTGGGTGGCGCTGAAGGCCGCCAGCAGCACCGTCGCGCAGGGCGAGGCCAACTACCATGCCGCGCAGGAAGACCTGATCTCGCGCGTCGCGCAGGTCTATTTCGGCGTGCTCAGCGCACAGGACACGCTCACCGCGCAGGAAACCGCGCTGCGCTCGGTGTCGCGCCAGCTCGAACAGGCCGAGCGCCGCTACGACGTCGGCCTGATCGCGATCACCGACGTGCAGATCGCGCGCGCCGCCCGCGACAGCGGCAACGCCGCGGTCATCGCGGCGAAGCGTTCGCTCGCCAGCGCGGAGGAGCAGCTGCGCGCCGTCACCGGCGAGAAGTACCGCCAGCTGTCGACGCCGGGCGATGCGATGCCGCTGCTCGCACCCGATCCGGCCAGCGAGGATGCCTGGGTGACCACCGCGCTGAGCCAGAATGCGAGCCTGGTGGCGAGCCGCCTGGCCGCCGACATCGCGCACGACAACTACCTCAGCGCGATCGGCGGGCACCTGCCGCAGATCAACGCGTCCGCGTCGCGCTCGTGGGACATCAGCAACTCCAACACGACCAATGTCAACAATCCGGTGACCGGCCTGCCGATCGACACCAAGGACATCGTCTGGTCGGTCGGCGTGACCGTGCCGATCTTCAGCGCCGGCGCCACGCAGTCGAAGGTGCGCCAGGCGCACTACCTGTGGAATGCCGCCAAGTCGGGCTACGAACTCACGCTGCGGCAGACCGAGCAGCTCGCTCGCGATTCCTACCAGGGCGTCATCAGCCAGATCGCGCAGGTCGGTGCGCTGAAGCAGGCGGTGGAATCGAACCAGATCTCGCTGCAGGCCACCGAAGCGGGCTACGAAGTCGGCACCAAGACAGCCATCGACGTGCTCAGCGCCCGGCAGGCGCTGGTGCAGGCGCAGACGAACTACGCGCAGGCGAAGTACGCCTACCTGAACAACATCATTGCGCTGCGGCTCGCGGCCGGAAACCTCGACCGTGCGACGATCGCGCAGGTCAACAGCTGGCTGGTGCAGCCGCCGCCGCCCGCGCCGGATCCGGCCACGACCGACCCGGCGACGCCGCCGGCCCCGGCTGCGCCGGAGTCCGCGGCGCCGGCTACCCCGGCGCCGGCTTCGCCAGGCAATCCCTGATCATCGCCAGAGCCTGATCGAGCGCGCCGCGGTTCGAGGCCACCGTGGCCAGCCCGGCTTCGGCCATGCGCGCGCGGGCGTCCGGGTCGGCCAGCAGCTCCTGCACTGCGGCGCCGAGTCCGGCGGCATCGTGAACCAGCCTCAGCCCGCCGTTCTGCTGCAGGAGCCGCGCGATATCGGGTGCATTGCCCTGCGCCGGCCCCGCCAGCGTGGGCACGCCGAGCGCGGCAGGCTCGAGCAGGTTGTGCCCGCCCACCGGCACGAGGCTTCCGCCGACGAAGGCCACGTCCGCGGCGGCATAGAAATCCTCCAGGTCGCCGATCGTGTCGAGCAGCAGCACCTCGGCCTGCGCGGCGGCGGCGGCGGTGCCCGCCGGATCGGCGAGCACCGCGCTGTGGCGCAGCCAGCGCAGGCCACGCCCATCGAGGAGCCGCGCCACCTCGTCGAACCGCGGGCGATGCCGCGGCGCCAGCACCAGCAGCGCCTCCGGACACGCGGCGCGCACCGTCGCGTGCGCCTGCAACGCCGCGAGTTCCTCGCCCGCGTGCGTGCTGCCGGCGACCCACAGCGGACGCGCCGGCGCGTAGCGGGCGCGCCAGGCCGCGCCGCCCGAACGCACGCTGGCCCTGGGTTCGCGGTCGAACTTGATGTTGCCGCAGACCTGCACGTGCGCGGCCGGCACGCCGAGCGCAATGAAACGCTGCGCGTCGGCCGCCGACTGCGCGGCGACCCGCACGCCTCGCCCCAGCGCCGGCTGCAGCAGCGCGCGGAAGCGTGACCAGCGCGCGCGGCTGCGTTCCGACAAGCGCGCACTGACGATCAGCACGCGCACGCCGGCTCGCGCACACTCGTTGAGCAGGTTCGGCCACAGTTCGGTCTCCATGACCACCAGCAGCTCCGGCCGCAACCGGCGCAGCGCGGCGCGCACGCTCCAGGGCAGGTCGTACGGCGCGTAGCGCGCCTCGACGCCGGCGCCGAACGCCGCCGTGGCGCGTGCGCGTCCCGCCGGCGTCGCGCTCGTGGCGGCGAGTCGCAGGTCCGGCCACTCGCGCTGCATGGCCGCCACCAGGCTCGCGGCGGCCTGCACCTCGCCCACCGACACCGCGTGCAGCCACAGGGTGCGGCCGTTGCCCGCGAGCGGCGGGCCACTCCCGAACCGCTCGCCCCACCCGCGCCAGTACTCGCGCTCGCGCACGCCCCGCCACAGCACCACGAGGCTCGCCAGCGGCACCGCCAGCAGCACCAGCAGCGTATACAACCTGCGCGCCACGCCCGCGCGTGCCCTAGCCGCCCTGCATCGCCGGCACCGGTTGCAGCGGGATGGCCGCCGCCAGGTAACCGTCGAGCAGCACTTGCCAGTCGGCGGCCGTGAAGCGTTCGGTGCCCATCGCAGCCGTGAGCTTCAGCAGCGAGCGGCGCAGGCGCACCAGGTTCGCATCGCTCCACCAACCCGGTGAACGCAGCGTGCCGCGATCGAAATCGATGACCCAGATGTCGCCCTCGGATTCGCCCAGCAGGATGTTGTGCGCATTCAGGTCGGCATGGCACACCCCGCGCGCATGGAATTGACGCAGGCACCGCCCGATCGCCATCCAGGTGGCCAGCGGAACGGGCGCCGCGCTGATCGTCGCGGCGAGCGAGCGGGCGCCGCGGATGCGCTGCACCAGCAGATCGGCCGTGTAGGTGCGGCCGTGGCGCCGGTAGCCCGCCGCGATCGGCATCGGCACCGGGAGCCCCGCGCGGTACATGTGGTAGAGCAGGTGCCACTCGCGGAACGAGCGCGTGTGCTCCGCGTCGCGCCACGCGTAGCGGTCGCCCATGATGCGGGCCATCAGGCCACCGCGACGATAGTGCCGCAGCACCAGGCTCCGGCCGTCGGCTTCGATCATCGAGGTGGAGCCGCGCCCTTCGCTCGCGGCGGTCACCGCGCCGCGCTCGGCCCACCACCGGGCGTCGAGCCAGCCCGGCGCCGCGTTGCCGGCGCGGGAGCTGTCATATAGCATCGCGCCGCCAGCGAATTCCTGGATGCGGACCTCGGCGCCGACGGCCATGAAGTTCAATCGAGACACTGTCCACCCGGTTCCTGCATGATCGGTGCGCCCGCGCCGCCGCGCTCGCTGTGCATCCTGCGGCTCTCCGCGATCGGCGACGTGACGCACGTCGTGCCGATCGTGCGCACCATCCAGCAGGCCTGGCCCGGCACCCGCATCACGTGGGTGATCGGCCGGCCCGAATCGCGCCTGCTGGGGCTGCTGCCCGAGGTCGAGTTTATCATCATCGACAAGCGCTCCCTGCGCGCTGGCGCGCAGGCGCTCTGGCGCAGCCTGCGCGGCCGTCGGTTCGACGTGCTGCTGCACATGCAGCTGGCGCTGCGCGCCAGCCTGTTTTCCACGCTGATTCGCGCGCGGGTCCGCATCGGCTTCGATCGCGCGCGCGCGCGCGAGCTGCAGTGGTTGTTCACGAACCGCAGGATCGCCGCACGCGCCGATGAGCACGTGCTCGACAGCTTCTTCGGATTCACCGAGGCGCTCGGCATCAGCGCGCGCCGGCTGGAGTGGAACCTGCCGATTCCGGCCGCGGCGCAGGAGTGGGCGCGGCAGCAGATCCCGGACGGACAGCGCGCACTCATCGTCAGCGCCTGCTCGAGCCATCGCGGCCGCAACTGGAGCGTCGAACGCTACGCGGCGGTGATCGACCACGCGGCGCGGCGCCACGGCCTGGCGGCATTGCTGTGCGGCGGCCCCAACGACTACGAGCGCGGCGTCGCCGCGGCGATCGAGCGGGCCGCCACGGTGCCGGTGCGCAACCTCGTCGGCGCCGACACGCTGCCGCAGTTGCTGGCGCTGCTGGCGCGCGCGCGCGTGTTGCTGGCACCGGATTCCGGTCCGGCGCACATGGCGACGATGGTCGGCACGCCGGTGATCGGACTGTATGCCGCCACGCGCAGCGCGCGCAGCGGCCCGTACCTGTCGCGCCAGTGGTGCATCGACCACTTCGCCGAGGCCGCACGCCGCTTCCGCGGCCGGCCGCCCGAGGCGCTGCCATGGAGCGCCAAGCTCGAGGAACCCGGCGTGATGGATCTCATCACCAGCGACGAAGTGTGCGCCAGGCTCGACGAGCTGCTGCTAGCATAGGCCGATGCAAGACATCCTGGTGCCGGTCTCGCCCGGCGAGCTGCTCGACAAGATCACGATCCTGCGCATCAAGTCGGCGCGCATGGGCGATGCGGCCAAGCTCGCCAACGTGCGCCATGAGCTGGGGCTGCTCGAGCAGACCTGGGCCGCGGCTGTTCCGGCGGGCGCGAGCGTGGCCGAGGAGGAGCGCGCCCTGCAGGCGGTCAACGAGCGGCTGTGGGACGTGGAAGACCGCCTGCGCGACCTGGAGGCCGCACAGCGATTCGACGCGGAATTCATCGAGCTGGCGCGCGCCGTCTACGTCACCAACGACGAACGCGCGGCGATCAAGAAACGCGTGAATGCGCGGCTGGGCTCGAAGCTGGTCGAGGAGAAATCGTACCGCCCGTATCGCTGATCCGGGTTGATGCGGGTTGATGCAGGCTAGCGCTTCAGCGTGTACTCGGCGCCGCAGTAGCCGCACTTGGCGAAGCCGGTCTGCTCGATGGCGAGGTAGACGCGCGGGTGCGAATTCCACAAGGCCATGCCCGGGCCCGGGCACGACAGCGGCAGGTCCTTCGGCGTGACTTCGTAATGGGTCTGCGTATTGGCCGGCTGGGGCGCGTTGGCTGCGTTCATGGGGCCATTATAACTCCATCGTGTCGCGCCAGATGGCGCTGACCGCGGCGCGCTCCGCGCTGAATTCGCCGGCGGGGACCAGCGCATCGAGGCCGGCGATCGCGCGGTGATGGATGCGTTCGCGGTACCGCCGGTACGCGCCGGTGAGCGCGTCGACGGTCGCCTGCGGCACCAGGTTCGCCGACGCCACCGATTCGAGCTCGCGGATGGTGTCGGAGAACCACGCCACCGGCGGAAACTCGGCCGCCCAGCGCAGCGCCCAGTACTGCGCCAGGAATTCGATGTCGGCGATGCCGCCGGGATCCTGCTTGAGGTCGATCTCGCCCGGTTTGGCCGCCGACAACTCGGCGCGCATGCGCTCGCGCATGCGCCGCACTTCATCGCGCAGCGTATCGCGGCGCACGCATTGCTCGAGCACCCGTGCGCGCAGCTCCGTGAAGCGCTGCTGCAGCCCGGCGTCGCCGCACACCGCGCGCGCATGCAGCAGCGCCTGGTGCTCCCAGGTCCACGCCTCGCGCCGCTGGTATTCCTCGAAGGCCTCGATGCTGGTGATCAGCATGCCGCCCTTGCCGCTCGGGCGCAGCCGCATGTCGACCTCGTAGAGCCGGCCCGCGGCCGAGTGCATCGTCAGCGTGTGCACGACGCGCTGCACGAAGCGCACGAAGAACACCTGGTTGTCGACGCTGCGTGCGCCTTCGGTCTCCGGCCGCTCGCCGGTGGAGTCGTGCAGGAACACGAGGTCGAGGTCGGAACCGTAGCCGAGCTCGATGCCGCCGAGCTTGCCGTAGCCGACCGCGCAGATCCGCACGGGGCGGCGCGCGGCGCCGTCGCCGCACATCGGCGTGCCGTACTGCGCGGTCACGAAAGCCCAGCTGATCCGCAGCGCCTGCGCGACGATCAGTTCGGCAATCTCGGTGAGGCGGTCGCTCACCACCATGAGCGGGAGCGAGCGCACCAGGTCGGCGACCGCGACGCGGAACAGCGCCGCACGCTGGAAACTGCGCAGTTCCGCCACCAGCTGCTCCTCGTCACCGGCCTCGACCCCGGCCAGCCGCGCATCGAGTTCGGCCGCGAGCTCCGCACGCGTGGGCAGCCGCTCGTACAGGCGCTCGTCGATGAGTTCATCGAGCAGCAGTGGCCAGGCGGCGATCTGCGCCGTCAGGAAATCGCCATGCCGCGCCAGCTCGACCAGGCGGCGGCGCGCGGTGGCGCTCTCGAGCAGCAGCGCGAAATACGCCGAGCGCGTGCCGATCGCCTCGGCGACGCGCAGCAGGCGGCGCAGCACCGCCAACGCCTCCGGGAGCGGGGCCACCTCCTGCAGCCATTGCGCCAGCAGCGCGCGCAGCCGGCGGCGGCCGGGCTCGTCGAGCCGGCGCAGCAGCGCGCCACCCTGCAGGTCATGCAGCAGCTGGGCCGCCGCCTGCGCATCGCCCGCGGACAGGCCCAGCCCGGCGAGCTGCGCCGCCACGACGGCCCGCGCGTCGTCGCCTTGCAGCAGCTGCGGGATCGGCGCCGCGGCCGGCCGCTCGCCACCTTCCGGCTGCACCAGCGCCGCGAAGTGCGCGCGCACGTTCCGCCGATGGCGCTCGAGTTCCGCGGCCAGTTCGTCCCAGTGCGCGCAATCCATCGCCGCGGCGATCCGGGCCCGCGCCACCGGATCGGCGGGCAGCGAATGCGTCTGCTGGTCGGCGTACATCTGCAGCCGGTTCTCCAGGCGCCGCAGGAATCCGTAGGCCGCGCCGAGCTCGGCGGTCACGGCGGCCGGCAGCAGGCGCGCGCCCGCCAGCCGCGGGAGCGCCTGCAGGAGCGATGCGCCCTGCAGCCGGCGCTCGCTGCCGCCGCGGATCAGCTGGAGCGATTGCACGATGAACTCGATCTCGCGGATCCCGCCGGGCCCGAGCTTGATGTTGTCCTGCAGTTCGCGCCGCTCCACCTCGCGCTCGATCAGCGCCTTCATCTCGCGGAGCGATTCGAACACGCCGAAATCGAGGTAGCGGCGATAGACGAAGGGCTGCACGCTGGCGCGGAACGCCTCGGCATAGCGGCCGGCGCCGGTCACGGCACGCGCCTTGATCCACGCGTAGCGCTCCCAGTCCCGGCCCTGCCGCTCCAGGTAGTCCTCGAAGGCCGCGAGACTCGCGACCAGCGGCCCGCTGCCGCCAAACGGGCGCAGCCGCATGTCGACGCGGAAGACCCGCCCTTCGGCCGTGGGCGCGTCGAGGCAGCGGATCAGGCGCTGCCCGAGCCGCAGGAAGAATTCCTCGTGCGCCAGGGGCTGCCGCCCGGTCGTCTCGCCGTGCGCATCGAACAGGAACACCAGGTCGATGTCGGAGGAGAAATTCAGCTCCTGCCCGCCGAGCTTGCCCATCGCGATGACGATCAGGTGCTGCGCCTCCGGATCAACGGCGCCCGGCGCGCCATGGCGCTCGCACAGTTGCCGCCAGGCGAATTCGTGCGCGGCGCGGATCGCCGCGTCCGCCGCATTGCTCAGCTCGAGGAGCGTTTCGTCGAGCGACGCCCAGCCGGACAGGTCGCGCCAGGCGATGCGCGCCAGCTCGGCGCGCCGCCATCGCCGCAACTGCGCCATGAATTCCGCTTCCTCGCCCGCCACAGCGGGCGTCGGCAAGGCCGCGGCGAAGCGCGTTGCCTCCTGCTGCAGCAGACGCGGCAGCCATTGCGCGTCGCGCGCCAGCGCGTCGATGACGAAGTCACTGCCGGTGAAGACCCGCGCCGCGGCCGCACGCACCGCTGGCGACGCGTTCTCCAGCAGCGCCGCGGTCTCCGGCGCCCGCTCCTCGAGCACTGCGAACCCCCGCTGCGCGGCTTCATCGGCCTCTGACATATGGCGATTCTAATGTGCCAGGGCGCGCGAACGCGCCCGCGCGCACTCGCGGCCACGGCCCATCGTGGCGCTTCGGAATGCATTGGCGGGCGCCGCAGCCCGCAGCGTCGTCGCGGCGCGGTGGCCACCTTTTGGTCTCACGTTGCTACAACAAGCCGCCGCGACAGCGAGGGCAAGGTTCGCCTCGCTTGCGAGGCGCGCCCGCCAGCATTCCGCAGCGCCACGATGGGCCGTGGCCGTGAATGTACGTGCGCGCGCTCGTGCGCGATGCACACTGGAATCGCCACAAATCACAGGCAAAAAAAGAGCCCCGCAAGCGGGGCTCTAAGGTGTTGCGCGGAAACGGGGGGGGTCTTGTTCCGCGACTTACGGGCGATGCGGGACTCGCGTCCGACACCACCCATGGGTCACATAATACGTGAAAGAATTAGTTTGTAAAGTGAACTGTTCGTAACGCGGCGGGATCAGCAGATAACCGGCGCGACACCAGCGCCGCCTCACATAAATATTATTAATTTCATGGACTTATGGAGACGGGCGCGCCACCGCTACTTTTCGTTCGCATAGATCGCGGTGCGCGCCGGGCTCGATGCGCCGACCGAACCGCGGTACATGCCGGGACTGTTCATGGCGAAGGCCACGCGGCCGCGCGCATCCATCGCAATCAGGCCGCCGTCACCGCCCAGGCCGCCGATGTCCTTGATCGTATTGTCGGCGGCCGACTGCACGCCCTCGCGGTGCCAGGCCATGCGATCGCGCACCTGCCGCGCCGCCGACGCGCGGATGAAGAATTCGCCGGTACCAGTCGCCGATACCGCGCAGACGCCGTCCTCCGCATAGGTGCCGGCACCGATGATCGGCGAATCGCCGATGCGGCCCCAGCGCTTGCCGGTCAGCCCGCCGGTCGAGGTCGCCGCCGCCAGGTGCCCGGCCTGGTCGAGCGCCACCGCACCGACCGTTCCATAGGCGTGCGTGCGGTCGAGGAGCGAGCTGTGCCCGCCGCGCCATTGCAGGTACTGCTGCCAGCGCTCCTCGGTGCGGAAATACCCGGGCTCGACCTGCTCGAGGCCCTGCTCCACGGAAAATGCGTCGGCGCCCTGGCCGCTCAGCATCACGTGCGTGGACTTCTCCATCACGGCGCGCGCGAGGCTGACCGGATTGCGCGTGCGCGTCACGCCGGCGACCGCGCCGGCCTTGCGCGTGCTCCCGTCCATGATCGAGGCATCGAGTTCATTGCGCCCATCGGCGGTGAACACCGAACCCTTGCCGGCGTTGAACAGCGGATCGTCCTCCAGCGTGCGCACCGCGGCCTCGACGGCGTCCAGGCTGGCGCCGCCCTTGCGGAGCACGGCGGCACCCGCTTCCAGTGCGCGATCGAGGCTGGCGCGGTACGCGGCGTCCATCGCGGGCGTCAGCGAGCCGGGATCGACGACGCCGGCGCCGCCATGGATGGCCAGTTGCCAGCTGCCCGCGGCCTGCAGCGGTGCGCCGAGCGGCGCCATGCACAGAATTGCGATCATTGCCTTCATCTTTTTTGGGCTCGCAGGGATGCGAAGTGGGCGCAATTGTAACCCGGACGCCGCTCAACCGGAGCGCGACCGTTCCTCGAGTGCGCTGCTCGCTTCGAGCCATTCGGATTCCAGCCGGGCATTGAGCCGTGCCAGCTCGGCCTGCCGCTCGAGCGCCGCCTGCAACTGCAGGCGCGCAGCCGGCAGGTAGATCCCGGGAGCGGCCAGCTGCTGTTCGAGCGCGGCGCGTTCGCGCGCGAGTCGCTCGAGCTGCTGCTCGCACTGCTGCAGCGTCGCGCGCAGCGGCGCGAGCCGGTTGCGTTCGGCGGCCTGCTCGCGCTTGCGCTGGCGCCGCTGTCCGGCGGACTCGCCAGCCGCTGGCCCGGCGGCCGCGCGATCCGCAGGGGCGCCGTCGTGGATCGCGCGGACCGGGCCGCCGTTCGCCAGCCACTGCGCGTAGTCATCCAGGTCGCCATCGAAGCGCACGGCCGCGCCGTCGTGCACGACGACCAGCTCGTCGGCGACGGTGTTGAGCAGGTGCCGGTCGTGCGAGACCAGCACGACCGCGCCGGGAAAATCCTGCAGCGCGACGGCCAGCGCCTGGCGCATCTCCAGGTCGAGGTGGTTGGTCGGTTCGTCGAGCAGCAGCAGGTTCGGCTGCAGCCAGGCCACCAGCGCGAGCACCAGCCGCGCCTTCTCGCCGCCGGAAAACGGCGCGACCGCCTCGAACACGCGATCGCCGCGAAACCCGAAGGTCGCCAGGTAGTCGCGCAACTCGGCTTCGGTCGTGCGCTTCGCGCGCTCGCCGCCGGTGCGCCGCAGGTTCTCCAGCGGTGACTCGTCCGCGGCGAGCTGCTCGAGGTGATGCTGCGCGAAGTAGCCGATGCGCAGGTCGCGCGCCTCGGTGCGGGTGCCGCTGGCGGCCTGCAGCTCGCCGGCGAGCAGCTTCATGCAGGTCGACTTGCCGGCGCCATTGCGCCCCAGCAGCGCCAGCCGTTCGCCCGGCATCAGCGTCAGCTTGACGTGGCGCAGCACCTGCCTCGAGCCGTAGCCGACGCTCTGGTCGTCGATGGCCAGCAGCGGCCGCGGCAATTTCGCCGGCGTCGCGAACGCGAATTCGAAGGCCGCCGAGTCGACATGCGCCGGCGCGATGCGCTGCATGCGCTCGAGCGCCTTCAGGCGGCTCTGCGCCTGGCGCGCCTTCGTGGCCTTGGCGCGGAAGCGCTCCACGAAGGACTCCATGTGCCTGATCTCGCGCTGCTGGCGCGCATACAGCGAGGCCTGCACCGCCAGTTCGGCGGCGCGCTGCGTCTCGAAAGCGGAATAGTTGCCGCGGTACGCGCGCACCTGGCCGTGCTCGATGTTGACGATGCGGTTGCAGACCCGGTCGAGGAATTCGCGGTCGTGCGCGATCAGCAGCAGCGTGCCGGGGTAAGCGCGCAGCCAGGTCTCGAGCCACAGGATCGCGTCGATGTCGAGGTGGTTGGTCGGCTCGTCGAGCAGCAGCAGGTCGGAGCGGCACATCAGCGCCCGCGCGACGTTGATGCGCACCCGCCACCCGCCCGAGAAGCTGCGGATCGGCCGCTCGTCCTCGGTGTGATCGAAGCCCAGCCCGTGCATCAGCTGCGCGGCGCGGGCGCGCGCGTCGTAACCGCCCACCTCCGCGTAGCGCGCGTGCAGGGCGCCGAGCCGCACGCCGTCATCCCGCTCGGTCGCGGCGGCGATGTCCGCCTCGATGGCGCGCAGCTCCGCGTCGCCGTCGAGCACGAACTCGATGGCCGCCTGGTCGGTGGCCTCGATGTCCTGCGACACATGCGCCATGACGAGGTTGCCGGGCATGTCGAAGCTGCCGGCATCGGGGTGCACGGTGCCGCGCACCAGCTCGAGCAGGGTGGACTTGCCGCTGCCGTTCTCGCCGGTGACGCCGACCTTCTCGCCGCGGAACAGGCTGAAGGTGGCGCCCGAGAACAGCAGGCGCGGGCCGCGGCGGACCGCGATGTCGGTGAAGTTGAGCATGGCCCGCCAGTTTGCCATGTCGCCCGGTGCGCCGATCGGCACCCGGGTACCGGGACAGCGGATTGTCTCTGGCACCATAAGCGCCCTACAACTGGCTCTATAGCTCGTCGGCGACTGCTGTCACCGTCGCTGGCACGGATACGGCGCGGGCCCGCCGCGCGACACGGGGAAGCGCTTGAGCCTGTTCGGAATCGCGGGGCTGCAGCTCGAACTGCGCAACCAGGACAACCTCGACCAGCTCGACGCCGAGCTGGACCTGCTGCGCCGGCGCCTGCCGTGGGTGTCCATGGCGGTCATCGGCGAGCTCGCGGCCTTCGGCCCGAACCCCGCGCACGCCCAGCCCCTGCCGGGCCCGGCCGAGACGCGACTGTGCGCGGCCGCGAAGCGCAACCGGCTGTGGCTGGTGCCCGGCTCGCTGTTCGAAGGCCGCGGCGGCCAGGTCTACAACACCGCGCCGGTCATCGATCCGGACGGCGCGGTCGTGGCGCGCTACCGCAAGATGTTCCCGTTCCTGCCCTATGAAAGGGGCGTGAGCGCGGGCACGGACTTCGTCACCTTCGACGTGCCGGGAGTGGCACGCTTCGGCGTCTCGATCTGCTACGACATGTGGTTCCCGGAAACCACGCGCAACCTGGCCTGGCTGGGAGCGGAAGTGATGCTGCATCCGTCCATGACCACGACGATCGACCGCGACGCGGAGCTGGCGATCGGCCGCGCCAACGCGATGATCAACCAGTGCTACTTCCTGGATATCAACACCGCCGGCGAACTCGGACTCGGGCGCTCGGCGATCTTCGGCCCGGGGGGCGAAGTCATCTGCACCGCCGGTTCGGGCCGGGAGGTGCTGGCCGCCGAACTCGACCTGCAGGCGGTGCGCCATGCGCGCACGCGCGGCTGGCTCGGGCTGGTGCAGCCGCTCAAGAGCTTTCGCGACAGCGCGGTGCCGCTGCCGGCGCACGCGCCGGGCGCGCGCCGCTCCGCATATCTTGATTCACTGGGCCCGCTAACGATGCCCACACGCCACGGGGGAGTGCCGACATGAGTGACGTAGCAACTGGAAACCTCAGCAAGGCCTGGCGCCTGACGCCGATCGGCGCAGCCGTGGCCGGATTGCTCTACGGCGCGGCCTGCGCCGCGCCGGCGCACGCGCAGGGCGCGCCGGCGGCCGGCGGCAGCGATACGAGCCTCGAGGAGATCGTGGTCACCGCCACCCGGCGTGCGACTTCCATCGAAGACATCCCGTTCAACATCTCCGCGGTCAGCGGCAAGCAGATCGACGAGCAGAATCTGTCCAATCCGGTCGACCTGCTGCACACGGTGCCGGGCGTCTCCGTGGTCGATCGCGGCACGCGCAATGCCGGCGTGATGAACAATGTGCGCATCCGCGGCATCAACAGCGATGCGGCGACGCTGGGCGACTACGTGCCGGCGGGTGCGGCGGCGGTTTCGAGCTACGTCAACGAGACCCCGATCTTCGCGAACTTCCTGCTCAAGGACATCGATCGCGTCGAAGTGCTGCGCGGGCCGCAGGGCACGCTCTACGGCCGCGGCTCGATGGGCGGCACCGTGCGCTACATCCTGCGCGACCCGGTGATCGGTGAAACCTCGGGCAATGTCGCCGGCGGCGTTTCGTTCACCAACGGATCGGGTGGCATGAACTGGTTCACCGACGGCACCCTGAACGTGCCGGTCGGCGACGCGCTGGCCGTGCGCGCCAACTACAGCCACGTCGACAACGCCGGCTACATCGACTACGTGAACCTCTACAAGCTGGATGCCAACGGCATTCCGGTCGCACCCAACGGCCTGCTCAACCAGGCGACGGAATACACCTCGCAGAAGGACGCGAACTGGGCCAAGATCGACTACGGCCGGCTGGCGGCGACCTGGAAGCCCACGGACACGGCCAAGCTCGTGCTGAGCGTCGTGCACCAGCATGACAGCACCGGCGGACGCAGCGCGATGGTCGCTCCCGGAACGCCCAATGTGGCGACCGGCGGCACCTACGGCGAGTACCAGCAGGGCGCGGTGATGCTGGAGCCTTCGGCCAGGAAGGTCACCGTCACGAGCCTCGAGGGCACCTTCGACCTCGGCTTTGCCTCGCTGACATCCAGCACCTCCTATTCGGACCACAGTGGCACCAGCACCAGCGACAACTCCGGCCTGTACGCGAATGCGTTTCCGTACCTGTACTACTTCTACCCGCGCCTGATGGCGCAGAAGTACCGCGACTACTCCGACCGCAGCTTTGCGCAGGAACTGCGCCTCGTGTCGACGACCAAGGGCCCGCTCGACTACATCGCCGGGCTGTACTTCGAGGACGAGAAGATGCACTCGGGCGAAACCGACTGGGTGCGCGGCTATTCCAACTGGTGGGCGGCCCAGAACGCCGCCACGCCCGGCTTCGCCTATTACTACGACGCGGTGGCGCCGACCAGCGACCGTGACTTCCTGTACACCCGCAACGAACGCTACAAGGAGCAGGCGATATTCGGCGAACTGACCTGGCACGTGGCGCCGACGGTGCAGCTGACGGCCGGCGGACGCTACTTCCAGGAGAAGGATTCCAACCAGGTGTCCGTCGTGCCCGACCTGCCGACGCGCCAGCCCGAGGTCTCGCCGGTGACGCCCGACATCACCAAGAACAAGGGCGTCTTCAAGCTCAACGGCTCGTGGCATTTCAAC
>DATKLZ010000019.1:0-22259 GCA_035542135.1 Steroidobacteraceae bacterium
CCGGCGCCGAAGCCGGCGCCCGCCTCGGCACCCTTGCCCCGTTGCAGCAGCACCAGCGCGATGATGCTGGCCGCCGCGAACAAGTGAATGCTCATCAGAATGGTGTGCAACATGGCAAGGTTCAATCCACGCCGAGGCTCACGGCCGCGGCAACGATAGCCAGAAACTCATCCGCCTTGAGCGACGCGCCGCCGATCAGGCCGCCGTCGACATCGGGCATTGCAAAGATGTCGCGGGCATTGCCCGCCTTGACGCTGCCGCCATAGAGGATCCGCAGCCCGGCCGCGATTTTAGCATCCTCACCGGCGACGCGCTGGCGTATGAAGGCGTGCACGTCCTGGGCCTGCTGGGGCGTGGCCGTCCGGCCCGTGCCGATCGCCCAGACGGGCTCGTAGGCAATGACCGCGCCGCCCAGCGCCGCGACGCCCGAGAGCTGCAGCACGGCATCGAGCTGCGCGCCGACCACTTCGTTGGTGCGACCGGCCTCGCGCTCGGCCAGCTGCTCGCCGACGCACAGGATGGGCACCAGGCCACCGCCCAACGCGGCGGCAAACTTGCGCGCCACGAGCGCATTGGTGTCGCCGTAGAGCGCGCGCCGCTCGGAGTGGCCAACCAGCGTGTACTGGCAACCCACGTCCACGAGCATCGCCGCCGAGACTTCGCCCGTGTAGGCACCGACCGCCTCGGCGCACACATCCTGGGCCCCGAGCGCCACGGCGCCGCCGCGCAACAGCCGCCAGGCGTCGTGCAGGTAGACATAAGGAGGGCAGATCAGCACGGTGACCCGCTCGGTGGTGGCGGCTGCGACGATGGCTTCGATCAGCGCCCCGTTCTCGGCACGCGATCCATGCATCTTCCAGTTGCCGGCTACTATCTTGCGTCGCATGGGCGTCGGGGCTGCCCCTTGGGGGGTTTCAAAGGCGCGCGATCATAGCCATGCATGCCGGTGGGCGCAATGCGGGAAACCCGATCCCCGCGGCGCTGCGGATCGTTCAGGCCCCGACGGCGCGCACGGCCTCGGCCAGGCGCTCGGCGCAGCCCCGGGCCAGGGCCTCTTCCTGGGCTTCGACCATGACGCGGATCAGCGGTTCGGTGCCCGAGGGCCGCAGCACGATGCGGCCTCGGCCGCCGAGCTGCGATTCGAGCGTGCCCAGCAGCGTACGGACCGCCGGCACCGTGGAGGGATCGAAGCGCTGCGCGACGCGCACGTTCAGCATCACCTGAGGGAAACGCGCCATGCCGGCCGCCAGCTCGGCGAGCGACTTGCCGCTCGCGCGCATGACCGCCAGCACCTGCAGCGCGCTGACCAGGCCGTCGCCGGTCGTGGTGCGATCGAGGCACAGGATGTGCCCTGAAGTCTCGCCGCCCAGCACGCCACCGGTTTCGCGCAGCCGCGCCAGCACGTAGCGATCGCCCACCGCCGCGCGCTCGAATGCGATGCCGCGTTCGCGCAGCGCGAGCTCGAGCCCGAGGTTGCTCATCAGCGTGCCGACGACCGGACCGGCCAGCGTGCCCTGCGCCTGCCGGGCGCAGGCGATGATGTACAGCAGCTGGTCGCCATCGACGATGCGCCCGAGGTGATCGACCATCAGCACGCGGTCGCCGTCGCCGTCGAGCGCGATGCCGGCCTGGGCATTCACGCCCGGCACGGTCAGCTGCAGCAGTTCCGGCGAGGTCGAACCGCACCCCACGTTGATGTTGCGCCCGTTCGGCGAGGAACCGATCGGCACGATGTCGGCGCCGAGGTCCGCGAGCGTGCGCGGGGCGACCTTGTAGGCCGCGCCGTTGGCGCAATCGACGACGATCTTCATGCCGGCGAGATCGACGCCCTCGGGCAGCGTGCCGCGGCAGAATTCCTGGTACTGCACGCGCGTGTTGTCGACGCGGCGCGCGCGGCCCAGCCCGGCCGATGAGCGCGTGACCGGCGGCGCCTCGAGCTGCGCCTCGATCTGCTCCTCGAGTTCATCGGAGAGCTTGCCGCCGCTGCTGTCGAAGAACTTGATGCCGTTGTCCTCGAACAGGTTGTGCGAGGCGCTGATGACGACGCCGAAATTGCACTTCAGCCGCCGCGTCATGTAGGCGATGCCCGGCGTCGGCAGCGGACCCATCATCATGACGTTGACGCCCGCCGCGACGAAGCCGGCCTCGAGCGCCGCCTCGAACATGTAGCCCGACAGTCGCGTGTCCTTGCCGATCAGCACCGCTCCGCCCTGCGGCGCGAGCACGCGGCCCGCGGCACTCGCGAGCCGCAGCGCGAAGTCGACCGTCATCGGATGCTCGCCCACGCGCCCGCGGATGCCGTCGGTCCCGAAATAGACTCTACCCACCACCGCACCTCACTTGCATGCCGCCGCCACGCGCACCGCATCGACGGTCGGGCCGACATCATGCGCACGGATGATCGAGGCGCCATTGAGCGCCGCCACGGTCGCCAACGCAATACTACCCGCCAGCCGCCCGCCGCCATCACGCCCGGTGAGCGTCTTGAGCAGCGACTTGCGCGACAGGCCGGCCAGCACCGGCCGATCGAGCTCGAGCAGCTCGCCGAGGCGGCGCAGCAACTCGAGATTGTGCGGCGCCAGCTTGCCGAAGCCAAAACCCGGATCGATGCACAGGCGCTCGGCCTCGATGCCGGCCTCGCGGCAGGCCGCGAGCCGCCCCGCGAGCATGCCGCGCACCTCGCCGACGACATCATCGTAGTGCACGGCCTGCTGCATCGTCGCCGGTTCGCCCCGCATGTGCATCAGGCAGATCGCGGCGCCGCCGCGCGCCGCGGCGGCCAGCGCCCCGGGGGCCTGCAGTGCCCGCACGTCGTTGATCATCGCCGCGCCCTCGGCCACCACCTGTTCGATCACTTCCGCGCGGCTGGTATCGACCGAGACCACGACGTCGCCGGCGCGTGCGAGCGCGCGCACCACGGGCAACACGCGTCGCAGCTCTTCTTCGGGCGGGACCGGCGCCGCGCCCGGACGCGTGGACTCGCCGCCCACGTCGATGATCGAGGCGCCCTCGGCGAGCATCGCCAGCGCGCGGTCGAGCGCCCGGGCCGGATCGAGGTACAAGCCGCCGTCGCTGAAGGAATCGGGCGTGACGTTCAGCACGCCCATGACCGCCGGCTCGCGGAGGCGCAGGGTGCCGCGCGCGTGGCGCAGCGTCAGCCGCGGTGCAATCGTGCCGCTGTTCAGTGCTGGCCCGCCGGCGTGCCGATCGGCGGGGTCTTCGGCAGCTCGGGCGTATCGGTCGAGACCGGCTTGCCGCCGGAGCCGCCGCCGGAATCATCCCAGCCCTCGGGCGGCTTCGCCTGCCGGCCGGCCATGATGTCCTTGATCTGCTCGTCGTCGATGGTCTCGTACTTGATCAGCGCTTCGGCCATCGCATCGAGCCGGTCGCGCTGCGTCGTCAGCACTTCCTTGGCGCGCGCGTAGGCCGCATCGATCAACCGCCGCACTTCGACGTCGATGACATGCGCGGTTTCATCGGAGACCTGCTTGTGCTGCGTGACGCTGCGGCCGAGGAATACCTCGCCTTCCTCCTCCGCGTACGACAGCGGCCCGAGCCGATCGGACAGGCCCCACTTCGTGACCATGTTGCGGGCCAGATCGGTGGCGCGCTCGATGTCGTTCGAGGCGCCGGTGGTGACGCTGTCGGGGCCGAACACGATCTCCTCGGCGACGCGGCCGCCGAACAGCGTGGCGATCGTGCTCTCGAGGCGCCGCTTGCTCATCGAGTAGCGATCCTGCTCGGGCAGGAACTGCGTGACGCCCAGCGCCCGGCCGCGCGGGATGATCGTGACCTTGTACACGGGGTCGTGCTCGGGCATCGACACGCCGACGATCGCGTGCCCGGCCTCGTGGTAGGCGGTCATGCGCTTTTCGGCATCGGTCATGACCATCGAGCGCCGCTCGGCGCCCATCATGATCTTGTCCTTGGCGCGCTCGAACTGCTGCATCGTGACCAGCTTGAGGTTCGCGCGCGCGGCGAACAGCGCCGCCTCGTTGACCAGGTTCGACAGGTCGGCGCCGGAGAATCCCGGCGTGCCGCGCGCGATCAGCGCCGGCCGCACGTCGTCGGCCAGCGGCACTCGGCGCATGTGCACGCGCAGGATCTGCTCGCGGCCGCGCACGTCGGGCAGCGGCACGACCACCTGGCGGTCGAACCGGCCCGGACGGAGCAGTGCCGGGTCGAGCACGTCCGGCCGGTTCGTGGCGGCGATGACGATGATGCCTTCGTTGCCCTCGAAGCCGTCCATCTCGACCAGCAGCTGGTTCAGCGTCTGCTCGCGCTCGTCGTGCCCGCCGCCGAGGCCGGCGCCGCGATGGCGGCCGACCGCGTCGATCTCGTCGATGAACAGGATGCACGGCGCGTGCTTCTTGGCCTGTTCGAACATGTCGCGCACGCGCGAGGCGCCGACGCCGACGAACATCTCGACGAAATCGGAACCGGAGATCGTGAAGAACGGCACCTTGGCTTCGCCCGCGATCGCGCGCGCCAGCAGCGTCTTGCCGGTGCCCGGGTTGCCGACCATGAGCACGCCCTTGGGGATCTTGCCGCCGAGCTTCTGGAACTTGCCCGGGTCCTTGAGGAAGTCGACGATCTCGCCCACTTCCTGCTTCGCCTCATCGACACCCGCCACATCGGCGAAGGTGACGTTGACCTGGTCCTCGCCCAGCAGTCGCGCCCGGCTCTTGCCGAAGCTCATCGCGCCGCGGCCGCCGCCCGCGCCCTGCATCTGGCGCAGCATGTACACGAACACCAGGATCAGCAGCAGCGCCGGCGCCATCGACAGCAGCAGCTGCGTCAGGAAGCTCGGCTGCGGCGGCGGCTTGCCCTCGATGCCGACGTTGGCCTTGCTGAGCTCGCCGATCAGCGCCGTGTAGTTGGTCTCGGGGTTGTAGGTCTGGAACTTGGTCTTGTCCTTGCGGTCGCCGTAGATCTCGTCGCCCTGCAGCACGACCCGCTCGACCTTGCCGTTGTGCACTTCGCTCAGGAAGGTCGAATACGGGATATCGTCGGGCTTGGCCGCCTGCGGCATGAACTTGGTCAGCACCGCGACCAGCACCAGCGCGATGACGGCCCACAGCAGCACGTTCTTGGTCGTATCGTTCAAGTTAGGGACTCCATTGCGGTCACGCTACACCAATCGCAGCCCACTCGCCAGCAAGTAGATCTCGGGGCTGCGAGAGCGCGACGCAGCGGGCTTGAGGAAGCGTACGCCCTTGAATTGACGGCGCGCGGCCGCGGTAAGTTCCTGGAAACCGGCGCCCTGGAAGACCTTGATGAGGGCGCCCCCGCCCGGTTTCAACACTTTGGCCGCCATGTCGAGCGCCAGCTCGGCCAGGTACATGGCCCGCGGCTGGTCGATGACATCCATGCCACTGAGGTTCGGCGCCATGTCGGACAGCAGCACGTCGACGCCGCGCTCGCCGGTCAGCCCCAGCAGCTGGTCGATGACCGGCTGCTCGCGGAAATCGCCTTGCACGAAGTCGACGCCGGCGATGGCGTCCATCGGCAGGATGTCACTGGCGATCACCCGGCCCGTGGGACCGACCTTGCGGCGGGCGTACTGGCTCCAGGCCCCCGGGGCGGCGCCCAGGTCGAGCACGACCTGCCCGCGGCGCAGCAAATGCTCCTTCCGGTCGGCCTCCTCGAGCTTGAATACGGCACGCGAGCGCCAGCCCTCGGCCTGCGCCCGGCGGACGAAGGGGTCCGAGAAATGCTCCTGCAGCCAGCGGCTGCTGCTTTGCGAGCGGCGTGTCATGGATAATGGCCCGCATGGCGAACCCGGCGCTGACCGAACGGCAATTGCGATTCCTGCGCGGCAAGGCCCACGCCCTGAAGCCGGTGGTCATGCTGGGCAACAAGGGCCTGACCGACAATGTCGTGGCCGAGACCGCACAGGCGCTGCGCGACCACGAGCTGATCAAGGTGCGCGTGCGCGCCGCCGACCGCCCCGCGCGCGATGCGGCGCTGGCCGCGCTGGTCGCGCGCACCGGATGCGCGCTGGTGGCGCGCATCGGTCATGTGGCCGTGCTGTACCGGGCCGCGACGCCGATCCCGAAGCTGGTGCTGCCGGATGCTCAGGTGTAGCGCACCGCGATGATTTCGTAGCTGCGCGTGCGGCCCGGGGCCGCCACCTCGACGACGTCGCCCACCAGCTTGGCGATCAGCGCGCGCGCGATCGGCGAGCCGACGGAGATGCGGCCGGCGCGGATGTCCGCCTCGTCCTCGCCGACGATCTGGTAGACGACCACCTCGCCTTCGTCCTGGTCCTCGAGTTCGACCGTGGCGCCGAACACCACGCGGTCGCTGACCGTGAGCTGCGCGACATCGATGATCTCGGCCGCGGCGAGGCGCGACTCGATCTCCTTGATGCGCCCCTCGATGAACCCCTGCTGTTCGCGGGCGGCGTGGTACTCGGCGTTCTCCGACAGGTCGCCGTGCGCGCGCGCCTCGGCGATCGCCTTGATGACGCGCGGCCGCTCCACGGATTTCAGCTGCTTGAGCTCGGCACGCAGCAGCTCGGCGCCGCGCAACGTCATCGGCGAACGCTTCATGGCACTGCCTCGCGTCGCGCCTGCTCGTGCGCCACGAGCTCCTGGTGGAGGTCTTGCAGGCGGTTGACCGAGACTTCGTCCATGTGGTCGAGCGCCTCGCAGGTGGCCACCGCCGCCGCCAGCGTGGTGTAGTACGTGACGCGCTTGTGCACGGCCTCGCGGCGGATCGAGTTCGACTCCAGTATCGCCTGCTTGCCCTCGGTGGTGTTGACGATCAGGTCGATCTCGTCGTTCTTGATCATGTCGACGATGTGCGGCCGCCCTTCGCGCACCTTGTTGGCGCGCCGGCACTCGATGCCCGCCGCGGCCAGCGCCGCCGCGGTGCCGGAAGTGGCCACCAGCTCGAAGCCGCGCGCCCGGAGCTTCTGCGCCAGCTGCACCGCCCCGGCCTTGTCGCGCTCGCGCACGCTCAGCAGGCACACGCCGGTGCGCGGCAGGATCACGCCCGAGGCGGCCTGGCTCTTCGCATAGGCCTCGCCGAAGGTGCGCCCGGTGCCCATGACCTCGCCGGTCGATTTCATCTCCGGCCCCAGGATCGGGTCGGCCTCGGGGAATTTGTTGAACGGGAACACCGCTTCCTTGACGGAGTAATACGGCGGCACCCTCTCGCGCAGCATGCCCAGCGCCTTGAGCTTGCGACCGGTCATGACGCGCGCGGCCAGCTTCGCGATCGGCACGCCGGTGGCCTTGCCGACGAACGGCACGGTGCGCGAGGCGCGCGGATTGACCTCCAGCACGTAGATCGTGCCGTTCTGGATCGCGAACTGGATGTTCATCAGCCCGACGACCTGCAGCGCATGCGCCAGCTTGCGCGTCTGCTCGCGCAGTTCGTCCTGGATCTCGCGCGACAGGCTGATCGGCGGGAGCGAGCAGCTCGAGTCGCCCGAATGCACGCCGGCCTGCTCGACGTGCTCCATGATGCCGCCGATCAGCACGTCGGTGCCGTCGCAGACCGCATCGACGTCGACCTCGATCGCCACGTCGAGGAAACGGTCGAGCAGCACCGGCGAGTCGTTCGACACCTGCACCGCGCTCTCCATGTAGGCGCGCAGGTCGTCTTCCTTGAACACGATCTCCATCGCGCGCCCGCCCAGCACGTAGGAGGGCCGCACCACCAGTGGGTAGCCCACCTCGCGCGCCAGCGCCACGGCCTGCTCCTCGGTGCGCGCCGTGGCGTTGGCCGGCTGGCGCAGCCCCAGGCGCTTGACCAGCTGCTGGAAGCGCTCGCGGTCCTCGGCGATGTCGATCGAATCGGGCGTGGTGCCGATGATCGGTGCGCCCGCTGCCTCGAGGGCCCGCGCCAGCTTCAGGGGGGTCTGCCCGCCGAACTGCACGATGACGCCCTCGGGCTTCTCCTTGTGGATGATCTCGAGCACGTCCTCGAGCGTCAGCGGCTCGAAATACAGGCGGTCGGAAGTGTCGTAGTCGGTCGAGACCGTCTCCGGGTTGCAGTTGACCATGATGGTCTCGAAGCCATCTTCGCGCAGCGCCAGCGCGGCGTGCACGCAGCAGTAGTCGAACTCGATGCCCTGCCCGATGCGATTCGGGCCCCCGCCCAGGATCATGATCTTGCGGCGCTTGTCGGGCTCGGCCTCGCACTCCTCTTCATAGGTGGAGTACAGGTAGGCGGTCGCGGTGGCGAACTCGGCCGCGCAGGTGTCGACGCGCTTGTACACCGGGAAGATGCCGAACTCGCGCCGCCGCGTGCGGATCTGCTGCTCGGTGTTGCGCGTCAGCGTGGCGAGGCGCCGGTCGGAGAAACCCTTGCGCTTGAGCTCGCGGAGCCGTTCCACGCCGAGCGAGGCCTCGCCTTCGCGGCGCAGGCGCGCTTCCTCGTCGATGAGGTCGCGGATCTGCGCCAGGAACCACGGATCGATGCCGGTGAGCTCGTGGATCTGCTGCTGCGACCACCCCGCGCGCATCGCATCGGCCACGTACAGCAGACGGTTGGCGCCCGGCGCGCGCAGCTCGAAGCCCAGCTGGTTGGAGGTCTCGTCGTTCAGCGGCAGCGTCATGATCGGATCGAACCCGTCGAGCCCGGTCTCGAGCCCGCGCAGCGCCTTGTGGAGCGACTCCTGCAGCGTGCGGCCGATCGCCATGACCTCGCCGACGGATTTCATCTGCGTGGTGAGCCGGTTGTTGGCGCTCGGGAATTTCTCGAACGTGAAGCGCGGCACCTTCGTGACCACGTAGTCGATCGTGGGTTCGAACGAGGCCGGCGTCGCCCCGCCGGTGATCTCGTTGCGCAATTCATCGAGCGTGTAGCCGACCGCAAGCTTTGCGGCGACTTTCGCGATCGGGAAGCCGGTGGCCTTCGAGGCCAGCGCCGAGGAGCGCGAGACGCGCGGATTCATCTCGATGACCAGCAGCCGGCCGTCGCGCGGATTTACGGCGAACTGCACGTTCGAGCCGCCGGTCTCGACGCCGATCTTGCGCAGCACCGCGATCGAGGCATCGCGCATGCGCTGGTATTCCTTGTCGGTGAGCGTCTGCGCGGGCGCCACGGTGATCGAATCGCCGGTGTGCACGCCCATCGGGTCGAGGTTCTCGATCGAGCAGACGATGATGCAGTTGTCCGCCTTGTCGCGCACCACCTCCATCTCGAACTCTTTCCAGCCGATCACCGATTCCTCGATCAGCACCTCGTTGGTCGGCGAGGCCTCGAGGCCGCGCGCGACGATCGCCTCGAATTCCTCGCGGTTGTAGGCGATGCCGCCGCCGCTCCCGCCCATCGTGAACGAGGGCCGCAGCACGACCGGGAAGCCGAAATTCGCCTGCACGCCGATGGCTTCGTCCATGCTGCGCGCGATCTGCGATTGCGGCGTGGCCAGCCCGATCTCGTGCATCGCGTTGCGGAACAGCTCGCGGTCCTCCGCCATGTCGATCGCAGCACGCGAGGCGGCGATCATCTCGACGCCGAACTTGTCGAGCACGCCCTCGCGCGCGAGGTCGAGGGCCGTGTTCAGCGCGGTCTGGCCGCCCATCGTCGGCAGCAACGCATCGGGCCGCTCCTTCTCGATGATGCTGGCGACCGTGCGCCAGTTGATCGGCTCGATGTAGATCGCATCGGCCATCTCGGGGTCGGTCATGATCGTCGCCGGGTTGGAGTTGACCAGGATGACCCGGTAACCCTCCTCGCGCAGCGCCTTGCAGGCCTGCGCGCCCGAATAATCGAACTCGCAGGCCTGGCCGATGATGATCGGCCCGGCGCCGATGATCAGGATGCTCTCGATGTCGGTACGCTTGGGCATCGCTCGCCGGCCTAGCCCTCGGCCGCCTGCTTGCGCGCCGCGCTGCGCAGCGCGCGCAGCTGCGTCTGCAGCCGGCGCAGCATCAGCTGCGTGAAGGTCTCGAACAGCGGCGCGATATCGTGCGGACCCGGGCTCGCCTCCGGATGCCCCTGGAAGCTGAAGGCCGGACAGTCGGTGCGCACCACGCCCTGGAGGCTGCCGTCGAACAGCGAACGGTGGGTGGGCTTGAGGTTCTCCGGGAGGCTGGCCTCGTCGACCGCGAAGCCGTGGTTCTGGCTGGTGATGTACACGCGGCCCGTGGCCAGCTCCTGCACCGGATGATTGGCGCCATGGTGGCCGAACTTCATCTTCATGGTGCGCGCCCCGCTCGCCAGCGCCAGCAGCTGGTGCCCGAGGCAGATGCCGAAGATCGGGATCTCGGTGACCAGCAGTTCGCTGATCGCGCGGATCGCGTAGTCACAGGGCTCCGGGTCGCCGGGGCCATTGGAGAGGAAAATGCCGTCGGGTTTGAGGGCGAGCACATCGGCCGAGGTCGTCTGGGCTGGCACCACCGTGATGCGGCAGCCCTGGTCGGCCAGCAGCCTGAGGATGTTGCGCTTGATGCCGTAGTCGTAGGCGACGACGTGCAGGCGCTGCTGCGCGCGGATCGTCGGCCGGTCGGCGCCGCGCACGATCGTGCCGTCGTTCCACTGGTAGAGTTCGCGCGTCGAGACGACCTTGGCGAGGTCCATGCCCTTGAGGCCGGGAAACCGCTTCGCGGCGCGCACCGCGGCGGCATCGTCCATCTTGTCGCCGGTCATGATGCAGCCGGCCTGCGCGCCGCGCTCGCGCAGCAGGCGCGTCAGGCGGCGCGTGTCGATGCCGGCGATCGCGACGACGCGCGCGCGCTGCAGGAAATCGGCGAGCGTGCCCTCGGCGCGCCAGCTGCTCGTGATCATCGACAGGTCGCGGATGATCAGTCCCGCGGCGGAGACCTGCGGGGATTCCATGTCTTCGGGTGTCGTGCCCGTGTTGCCGATGTGCGGCTGCGTCAGCGTGACGATCTGGCGGGCGTAGGACGGGTCGGTGAGGATTTCCTGGTAACCGGTGAGCGCGGTATTGAAAACGACTTCGCCGGTGGTGTTGCCGCTGGCGCCGATGGACTGTCCGCGGAAGATGCTTCCGTCCGCGAGCGCCAGCACCGCTGGTGAGATCACTTAAACCATCCCCTTCGAGCGCAACTCCGGGAACTTGGAGGGTATATGCACAAAGCGGGAGGAGTTCTTTTGGAACGCCCCCCGCCTTGTGCGGACTAACCCGACAATCGGATTACGCGCGAAATTCTAAGGACAGCGCCCGTGCCTGTCCATGCGCCATTTGACCGTCCTGGCGCAAAAACAGGCCGGAAAAACGCTGTACAAATAACGGCTTAGTGAAAACCGGGCTTTGTGGGCGCCAACAATTTATTTTTCGCGCAGCACGTCGCCCATGTCGTAGCGACCGGGGGGCCGGCGAGCCAGCCAGCGGCCTGCCCGCAATGCGCCGCGCGCGAAGACCGCGCGGTCGGTCGCGCTGTGGCCCAGGCACAGGCTTTCGCCCGGGCCGATGAACTGTATCTGGTGCTCGCCGACGACTTCGCCGCGGCGCTCGGACTCGTAGTTGATGCGCTGCGGCGGAAGGCCGGCGGCCTGCGCTGCTGCGGCCCCCAGGGCGAGGGAGGTTCCGGAGGGGGCATCGCGTTTCCCGGCATGGTGGACATCGCGGATGCGGATATCGAAGCCCGCCCCGAGCGCTGCGGCGGCCGTCCGCACCAGCTCCAGGAGCACCGTGACCCCGAAGCTGGTATTGGCCGTGACCAGTACTGGAATGAGGCGCGCGGCCTCGGCCACGGCCGAAATCGCCTCGGGGCCCAGCCCGGTCGTTCCCAACAGCACCGGCACCTTGGCCGCCGCGCAGGCGCGCACGTGGGCGCCGGCGGCCGCGGCGGCCGAGAAATCGAGCGCCAGCCCGGCGCCCTCGAGGGCGGCGGCGAGGTCGGTGCGGATGGGCACCGCATTCGGGGCCATCCCGGCGAGCTCGCCGCTGTCGCGGCCCACTGCGCTGTTCCCGGGCGACGCCACTGCCGCGTGGAGACTCAGGCTGGCGAAGGCGGGCAGTTCGCGGACCAGGCTCAGGCCCATGCGTCCCGTGGCCCCGAGGATCACGACCCGGACCGGAGCGCTGGCCGGGCTCACGGCAGCTTCACGGCGCGGCGCCGAAGAAACGCTTCACGCCCTCGAAGAAGCTCTTCTGGCGCGGCGCATGCCGGTTGCCATCCTTGCGCAGCGAGGCCTCGAACTGCTCGAGGAGGCTGCGTTGCTCGGCCGAGAGCTTCACCGGCGTCTCGACCGTGACGCGGCAGAACAGGTCGCCCTGTTCGCCGCCGCGTGCCGGCCTGATGCCCTTGCCGCGCAGGCGGAACACCCGCCCCGACTGCGACTCGGGCGGGATCTTCAGGCTGACCGTGCCATCGAGCGTCGGCACGTCCACCGAACCGCCGAGCGCCGCGGTGGTGAACGACAGCGGCACTTCGCAGCTCAGGTGCGGGCCGTCACGCTCGAAGATCGGGTGCTCGCGCACGTGCACCTCGACGTACAAATCGCCCGGCGGACCGCCGTTGCGCCCCGCCTCGCCTTCGCCCGCGAGACGCACGCGATCGCCGTTGTCGACCCCCGGCGGAATCTTCACGCTGAGCTTCTTGTGCTTGCGCACGCGCCCCTGCCCGAGGCAGTTGTCGCAGGGATTGCGCACGATGCGCCCGCTGCCGCGGCACTGCGGACAGGTCTGCTGCAACGTGAAGAATCCCTGCGAGACGCGCACCTGGCCGGAACCGGAGCAGGTGTCGCATTGCACCGGATTGGTTCCCTTGGCGGCGCCGCTCCCGTGGCAGACTTCGCACTCGACCAGCTTGGTCAGGTCGATCTCGAGGGTCTTGCCGAACACCGCTTCGGCCAGGTCGAGCTCGGTCTCGTAGCGCAGGTCGGCGCCGCGGTAGACCTGCGAGCGACCACCGCCGCCGCGCCGCGCGCCGCCGAAGATGTCGCCGAACACGTCGCCGAAGATGTCGCTGAACTGCTCGGCGCCCGGCGAGAATCCGCCGCCCATGCCACCCTGGCGCGCCGCGTCGATGCCGGCGTGCCCGTGCTGGTCGTAGATCGCGCGCTTCCCGGCGTCGGAGAGCACTTCGTAGGCTTCCTTCGCCTCCTTGAATTTCTCTTCCGCAGCCTTGTCACCCGGATTGCGGTCCGGGTGGTATTTCATCGCCAGGCGGCGGTAGGCCTTCTTGATGTCCGCCTCGCTGGCGTTGCGCGGCACATCCAGCAGCTTGTAGTAGTCGCTCTTAGCCATGAGCCCTCAAGCGTACTTCAAGACGCGCGCTGGCCCTTGCCTTTGTCCTTCACTTCCTCGAATTCGGCATCGACGACGTGATCGTTCCCTCCGCCGGCCGCGCCCTCGCCCGCCGAGCCGCCGCCGGCCGCGCCCGCCTCCGCCGCCGCGCCCTGTCCGGCCGCGTAGGCCTGCTGGGCGATGCCGCCCGCCGCGGTGGCCAGCGCCTCCGTCTTCTTCGCGATCGCCTCGCCATCATCGCCCTTGAGCACCGAACGCAGGTCGGCCATCGCCGATTCGGCCTTGGCGCGATCCTCGCCGCTGACCTTGTCGCCCAGGTCCTTCAGCGCCTTTTCGACCGAGTGCAGCATCGCATCGCCCCGGTTGCGGATCTCGACCAGCTCGCGGAACTTCCTGTCCTCCTCGGCGTGCGCCTCGGCGTCGCCGACCATGCGCTTGATCTCGTCTTCGGACAGGCCGCTCGAGGCCTTGATGACGATCTTCTGCTCCTTGCCGGTGGCCTTGTCCTTGGCCGACACGTGCAGGATGCCGTTCGCATCGATGTCGAAGGACACCTCGATCTGCGGCATGCCGCGCGGCGCCGGCGGGATGTCCGCCAGGTCGAACTTGCCCAGCGACTTGTTGTCGGCGGCGCGCTCGCGCTCGCCCTGCAGCACGTGGATCGTGACCGCGGTCTGGTTGTCGTCGGCGGTCGAGAACACGTTGCTCGCCTTGGTCGGGATGGTCGTGTTCTTCGTGATCAGCTTGGTCATCACGCCGCCGAGCGTCTCGATGCCGAGCGACAGCGGCGTCACATCGAGCAGCAGCACGTCCTTCACTTCGCCCGAGAGCACGCCGGCCTGCACCGCGGCGCCGACCGCCACCGCCTCATCGGGGTTGACGTCCTTGCGCGGCTCCTTGCCGAAGATGTCCTTCACGTACTTCTGCACCAGCGGCATGCGCGTCTGGCCGCCGACGAGGATGACCTCGGCGACCTCGGAAGGCTCGAGCCCGGCGTCCTTGAGTGCGGTCCTGCATGGACCGATCGTGCGCTTGACCAGGTCTTCCACGAGCGATTCGAGCTTGGCGCGCGTGAGCTTGACGCTCAGGTGCTTGGGACCCGAAGCGTCGGCCGTGATGTACGGCAGGTTCACGTCGGTCTGCTGGCTCGAGGACAGCTCGATCTTGGCCTTCTCGGCCGTTTCCTTGAGGCGCTGCATCGCCAGCGGGTCGCGGCGCACGTCGACGCCGGACTCCTTCTGGAACTCGTCGGCGAGGTAATGGATGATCTTCATGTCGAAGTCTTCGCCGCCGAGGAAGGTGTCGCCGTTGGTCGAGAGCACCTCGAACTGGCGCTCGCCATCGACCTCGGCGATCTCGATGATCGAGATGTCGAAGGTGCCACCGCCGAGGTCGTAGACCGCGATCTTGCGATCGCCGCCCTGCTTGTCCAATCCATACGCCAGCGCCGCGGCGGTCGGTTCATTGATGATGCGCTTGACCGTCAGGCCCGCGATGCGGCCGGCGTCCTTGGTCGCCTGGCGCTGCGAATCGTTGAAATAGGCCGGCACCGTGATCACGGCCTCGGTGACTTCCTCGCCGAGGTAGTCCTCTGCGGTCTTCTTCATCTTCATGAGCACGCGCGCCGAGATCTCGGGCGGAGCCATCTTCTTGCCCTGCGCCTCGACCCAGGCATCGCCGTTGTCGGCCTTGACCACCTTGTAGGGGACCATGCCGATGTCCTTCTGCACGACATCGTCGGTGAACTTGCGGCCGATCAGGCGCTTCACCGCGAACAGCGTGTTCTGCGAGTTGGTGACCGCCTGGCGCTTGGCCGACTGGCCGACGAGCACTTCGTCGTCCTTCGTGAACGCCACGATCGAAGGCGTGGTGCGATCGCCCTCGCTGTTCTCGATGACGCGCGGCTTGCCGCCCTCCATCACCGCGACGCAGGAGTTGGTCGTCCCCAGGTCGATGCCGATTACCTTGCTCATGACTGGCTCCGAAAGTTCAGATGCTTGGAGGGATATCTGTGGATGCGGCCGGCCGATTTCAAGCCGGCGGCGGCGCTGCGGGGGCCTGCGGGGCGCGCGCCACGATCACGCGGGCCGGACGCAGCAGCCGCCCGTTGAGCTGGTAGCCCGACTGCAGCACCTGCAGCACGCTGTCGGGCCTGGCGGTGGCGGACTCCTGCATCACCACGGCCTCGTGCAGCGCCGGATCGAAAGCCGCCCCGAGCGGATCGATGCGCTGGATCGAGAACTTCTCGAAGGCCTTCGCGAGCAGCTGCAGCGTGGCCTGTTGGCCGGCGGCCAGCGCGGTCGCATCGGCCGTGGCCGCGTTCTGCGCCGCCAGCTCCAGGCTGTCGCGCACGCCGAGCAGTTCGGCCGCGAATTTCTCGAGCGCGAAACGGTGGGCGTTCTCGATGTCGCGCTGCGCCCGCTTGCGCACGTTGTCGAGTTCGGCAACCGCCCGCAGTTGCGCGTCGCGCGCCGCGGCGCTCGCCTGCCGCGCGGCGTCGAGTTCAGCCCGCAACTGCGCCAGCTCGTCCGGCGCGGCTTCGGCGGGCGCTTCGGGTTCCGGCACGACCTGCGGTTCTGGTTCCAAAATTCTTTTCCAGTTAATAAGTTACACGACTATTGTAATGTAAATGATGACGCCGGACGCGCCCGATCCGCCCGGATATGGGGCCTAGCGGCGCGAATTCAAGGCCGAGCCGAGCAGTTTGGCCGTGACATCCACGATCGGGATGACGCGTTCGTAGGCCATGCGCGTGGGCCCGATGACGCCGAGCACGCCGGCTACGCCCTCGCCGGTGCTGTAGGGCGCGGTGATGACGCTGACATCGTCGAGGATCTGGTAGCCCGATTCGTGGCCGATGAAGATCTGCACGCCGTCCGCGCGCAGGCTCTGGTCGAGCAGGTGCAGGATGTCGCGCTTTTCCGTGAACGCCTCGAACAGGCGCTTGAGCTTCTCGACGCTGGAGAGTTCGGCGAGTCCCATCAGGTTCGTCTCGCCGGCGATGACGTATTCGATGCCCTCCTGCTTCGCGCCGGTGCCACACACCTGCTGGGCGATCGAGATCGCATCGAGCATCACCTGGTTGATCGAGGCATGTGTCTCCTTCAACTGCCGCAGCAGCTCGGCGTGCAGCTCGGCGAGCGAACGGCTCCGGCAGTGCTCGTTGAGGAAATTCGCGGCGCGGCGCAGCTCCTCGGGCCCGTAGCGGCGGTCGAGCTGCACGATGCGGTTTTGCACCTCGCGGTCGTTGAACACCAGGATCACGAGCACGCGGTTCTCGGTCAGGTTGACGAATTCGATCTGCGTCAGGGTCGCGGCCGGCGCCAGCGGCATCGTCACGAGGCCGGCCAGGTGCGTGATGCGCGAGAGCAGCTGCGAGGCCGAGGCAACCAGTTCCTTCGGCCCTTCGGGCGCCGCCTTGAGCTGCTCGCGCAGGTCGTCGAGCTCGACGCTGTCGGCCTGCGGCAACTCCGCCCGCAGCAGCGAGTCGACGAAGAAGCGGTAACCCCGGTCGGTGGGCACGCGGCCGGCGGAAGTGTGGGGCGAGGTGACGAACCCGAGTTCCTCGAGGTCGGCCATCACGTTGCGGATCGTGGCGGAACTGAGGCTCAGGCCCGAATCACGCGACAGGTTGCGCGATCCCACCGGCTGGCCCTCGCGGATGTAGCTCTGCACCAGCACCCGCAGCAGGTGCTGCGCGCGCTCATTCAGGACCTCCGCTGGGTTCGGATCGTCGCTCATGGCTGGTGGGACGAGGCTACCGAGGCTGTTTCCGCCCCGTCAAGCGATGCCGCCTGTGGGCTGCGTCGCAGCTGCAGCAACGGGCCCGATATGCGCCTTTGGCCGCCCCCGGCGGGCATGCTTAAATGGCTCCATGGAGGCCCGATTCCAGTCCTGCGCCCTGATCGGCCACTTCGCCGAGGCGCGCATCGCCGAGAGCGCGGCCGCGGCGCTGGCCGCGCTCACGCGGCGTGGCGTCAAGGTGCTGGTCGCGGCCGACGAGGCCGGCGACATCGGTGGCGGGGCGCGCGCGGTGCCGCGCGCCGACCTCGCCAGGCAGGCCGATTTCATGATCGCGGTCGGGGGCGACGGCACGCTGCTGCAGGCGGCACGGCTGGTCGCCGGACGCGAGGTGCCGCTGCTCGGCATCAACCGCGGCCGGCTGGGCTTCCTCACCGACGTCATGCCGGAAGACATCGCCGCGGGCATCGACGCCGTGCTCGACGGGCACTGCGCCGCCGACGCGCGCCGGCTGCTCGAAGCGCGGCTGTCGCGCGCCGAGGCCGGCTCCGCGCGCCTGCTGGCGCTCAACGACATCGTGCTGCTGCGCCGTGAAACCGGCCGCATGCTCGATTTCCAGACCCGCGTCGACGGCCGCTACCTCAATTCGCACCGCGGCGATGGCATGGTCATCGCCACGGCCACCGGCTCGACCGCCTACGCCCTCTCCTGCGGCGGCCCGATCGTCGATCCGCGCCTCGACGTGCTGGTCATGGCGCCGATCTGCCCGCACACCCTGTCCGACCGGCCGATCGTCGTGCCGGGCGATGCGCGCATCGAAATCAGTTCACTCGACCGCGGCGCCGGCCTCGCCGAGGTGACCTGCGACGGCGCGACGCTCGGCGACCTGCAGCCGGGCGACAAGCTCGAAGTGTCGGCCGCGGGCGGTTCGATCATCCTGCTGCATCCCCCCGGCTACGACTATTTCCGGCTGCTGCGCTCCAAGCTCCGCTGGGGCCGCGGCCCCGACCAGCCGGAACGCTAGAATCAGGCCACGACGATGCTGCGCAACCTGCAAGTCCGCGACCTGGCGATCATCGATACGGTCGAGATCGACTTCGCGCGCGGCCTGACGGTGCTGACCGGCGAGACCGGCGCGGGCAAGTCGATGCTGGTCGATGCCATCGAATTGCTGAGCGGCGGCCGCGCCGGCGCCGAGGTCGTGCGCGCCGGCGCCGAACGCGCCGAGCTCAGCGCGACGGTCGATATCACGAAGGTCGGCGGCGAGCTGCGCCACATCCTCGAGGAGCAGTCGATCGAGCACGAGGGCGAGTTGCTGCTGCGCCGCTCGGTCGGGAGCGACGGCCGGAGCCGCGCCTGGATCAACGGCCAGAGCGTGCCGGTCACGGTGCTGCGCGCGGTCGGCGAGCTGCTGTTCGATATCCACGGCCAGCATGAATTCCAGTCGCTGATGCGCAGCCACGCGCAACGCGAGCTGCTCGACGCCTACGGGCAGCACGAGGCGCTGGTCGGCCAGGTGCACGGCACGCACGCCACGTGGCTCGGGCTGATGAACCGCAGCGTCAGCGTCGAGGCCGCGGCGAGTGAACGGCACGCGCGGCTCGACCTGCTGCGCTACCAGGTGCAGGAACTCGATGCGCTCAAGCTCGGCGAGCGGGAGCTCGAGCAGCTCGGCGCCGAGCGTGTGCGCATCACGAACAGCGGCAAGCTCGCCCAAACTGCACGGAGCGCCCTTGACGGACTCTACGAATCCGAACAGGGCAACGCGCACCAGCTGCTGGCGCGGGCCGCGGCCGCGCTGCGCGCCGCCGGCGCCCTCGATCCGGCGCTGGCGGCGCTCCATCCGCAGGTCGACGAGGCCGCCGAACGCGTGCAGGAAGTCGCGCACGCGCTCTCGCATTACCTCGAATCGCTGGAATTCGATCCGGCGCGCCAGGAGGCCGTCGAACGGCGGCTCGCCGCCATCGAGGAACTGGCGCGCAAGCACCGCGTCGAGCCGGGTGAACTCGTCGCCTGGCACAGCGCGCTGCAGCGCGAGCTCGCCGGCATGGAAAGCGCGGCCGCCGACCTCGGTTCGCTCCGCGCGCAGGTCACCGCCGCGCTGGCGACCTACCAGGAGCAGGCTCGCAAGCTGACCGCGGCGCGCATCACCGCGGCGCGCGCACTCGGCGCGGCGGTGACGCGCCGCATGCAGGAGCTGGGCATGGCCGGCGGCAGTTTCGTCGCCGACGTCACGCCGCTCGACGGCGCCGAGCCGGCCGCGCACGGCGCCGACCGCGTCGAATTCCGCGTCAGCACGAACCCCGGGCAGCCGCCGCGCGCGGTATCGAAGATCGCCTCGGGAGGCGAGCTGGCGCGCCTGTCGCTCGCGGTGCAGGTCTGCTGCGCACGCAATGCCGCCCCGTGCATGGTGTTCGACGAAGTCGATGCCGGCATCGGCGGCGCCGTGGCCGAGATCGTCGGCCGTGAGTTGCGCGGCCTCGGCAGCGCGGGCCAGGCACTGTGCGTGACGCACCTCGCGCAGGTCGCCTGCCAGGGCCACCAGCACCTGCGCGTCGCCAAGCTCACCGACGGCCGCGTCACGCGCATCGCCGTGACGCCACTGGCCGGCGATACGCGCGTCGAGGAAATCGCGCGCATGCTCGGCGGCCTCGAGATCACGCCGAAGACCCGCTCGCACGCCGTCGAGATGCTGCAGCGGGCGACCGCGGCGGCGCCGCCGGCGCCGCCCGCCGCCGCGGCGCGTCGCGGCCGCAAGAGCTAGGCGCCGCTCAGCCGCGTTGCGCCGCGGGCTTCGCCTTGCGCCGCGGGCAATCCGCGCGCTCGCAACGCCCGTACAGGATCAGCGAGTGCTCGCTGATCCTGAAGCCGTGCTGCTTCGCGATCGCCTCCTGGCGCGCCTCGATGGCCGAGTCGACGAACTCTTCGACGTGGCCGCAGTCCATACACACGATATGGTCATGGTGCGCGCCCTGCACGAGTTCGAACACGGCCATGCCATCCTCGAAGTGATGGCGCGCCACGAGGCCTGCAGCCTCGAACTGCGTCAGCACGCGATACACCGTGGCCAGGCCGATGTCTTCGGAGGATCCGATCAGGCCGCGGTAGATTTCCTCGGCGGACAGGTGGCGCGTCGGGCTGCGCTCGAGGATCTCGAGAATTTTCAGGCGCGGCAGCGTGACCTTGAGCCCCGCCTTGCGCAGATCTTTCCCTTCCATGTGTCCGTCCGGACGGTATGATTGCAGGCATGCAAAGTACCATATCGCGGGGCGCCGGCGTCCTGTTGCTCGCGTTCGGCCTGTTCGCCGCCGCCGGCTGCGTGTACCACATGCCCATCCAGCAGGGTAACCACCTCGATGCCGACACGATCGCGCAGGTCAAGGCCGGCATGACGCGCGCGCAGGTGCGCTACCTGCTCGGCACGCCGATGGTGCCGGGCGGCTTCGAGAACGACCGCTGGGACTACGACTACTACCTGAAGCTGCGCCATCTGCAGCACCCGCGCCGCAGCCACGTGGTCGTGTATTTCCGCAACGACCTCGTCGACCACGTCGACAGCGACGTGAAGGGCAATCCGGCCGAGCACGTCAGCGCCAAGCCGATCAACGCCCCGGGACCCTAGGCGCCCTTTCGGGCTGGCCGGCCGCCGTTCCCGCGGGCGCGCGTACGCCGCTGCTGCCGCGGGTCCGCGCACAGCGGGCGATACAACTCAATGCGGTCGCCGTCGCGCGGCACGCTGGTGCGCTCGCGCCGCTCTCCCCAGATGCCGGTTGCGCCGCCGTCCCAGTCGATCATGGCGGCGGCCTGGGCCTGCGAGGCGCAGGCGTCGCCCGCCGGCAGCCACTGCCGCGCCCGGGCCAGCGCCTCGCCGATGGTCGCCGCGGCCGGCAGGTCCAGTTCGATCAGCAGCGGCCCGCCGGCCGTGTCGATGGCCACCTGGCACCGCTTGGCGCCGCGCTCAGGCATGCACTCGCTGGGCGCGCGTGACGAAGGCCTGCACCATCGAGCTGGCCGTGCCCTCGAGCAGCGGCTCGAGCAGCGCCGCCTTCAGCGGGTTCGAGAACTCGAACTGCAGCTGCAGCTCGATGCGGCAGCCGTTGCTCGCCACCGGCGTGAAGCTCCACCGGCCGTGCAGGGCGCGCAATGGCCCCGACACCAGCTCCATGCGGATCTCGCTGTGCGGCGTCAGCACGTTGCGCGTCGTCAGCTGCGTGCTCAACGGCCCGCGGTGCACCTTCAGCCGCGCGACGATCTCGCGCTCGTTGTGCATCAGGATCTCGGCGCTCGAGCAGCCCGGCACGAATTGCGGGTAGCTGGCGATGTCATTGACGAGCGCATAGACCTGCTCGGGCGGGCGCGCCACCAGCGCCGAGCGCGTCAGGGTCTTCATGGGGTGGCCAGTGTGGGGCAAGGCCCGGGCCGACTCAACCCGGACGCGTACAATGCGCCGATGGCCAAGTCCGACAACGCCGAGCGCCTGATCGCCGAGAACCGCCGCGCGCGCTTCGATTACTTCATCGAGGAGCGGCTCGAGGCCGGGCTCGTGCTCGAGGGATGGGAAGTCAAGGCGATGCGTGCCGGCCGCGCGCAGCTCGCCGAATCGCACGCCTACGTTCGCAACAACGAGGCGTTCCTGACCGGCGCGCACATCTCGCCGCTGAAGACCGCCTCGACGCACAAGGTGGCCGACCCGGTGCGCACCCGCAAGCTCCTGCTCAACCGCAAGGAGCTCGATCACCTGGTCGGCGCGGTCGAGCGCCGCGGCTACACGCTCGTGCCGCTCGAGCTGTACTGGAAGCACGGCCGCGCCAAGCTCCAGCTCGGGCTCGCCAAGGGCAAGAAGCAGCACGACAAGCGCGCCACCGAGAAGGACCGCGACTGGGAGCGCAACAAGGCCCGCCTGCTGCGGCGCGGCTAGCGGCCCGTCCGGCCCTGGGGCCGGGGCGCGGGATCCGCGCTGCCGGCATGCTATGATGCGGGCGATTTCCCGAAGGGGGCGACCGGTTTCGACGTGGGTTGCGAACCTTCAGGGGCGTGCCGAGGCGCAGTGGCCCTCGTTAATAACTGCTGCAAAACTTAGTTGCCAACGACGACAACTACGCTCTGGCCGCTTAATCCGGCCTAACCTCGGACCAGTTGGTGCCTATGACACTGAACCCGGGGACGCGCTCATAGGATCGCGGTTCACCGTGCTACGGGGTGACACCGTTAAGAGACACCGTCGCTGGTCCGGCGTCTTCCCTGCTGCTCGGGTAGCGTCGGATGAGAACCAAAGAGCCAGCTACGCGCGTAGATCCTGAAGTCTAGGACTTGCGGACGGGGGTTCGATTCCCCCCGCCTCCACCAT
>DATKLZ010000020.1:0-10343 GCA_035542135.1 Steroidobacteraceae bacterium
CGCCGTGGCATCGACGCGCGCGATGACGCGCTTGATCTTCTTCAGCTCCTCCATCAGGTGCGACTGGCTGTGCAGCCGCCCGGCGGTATCGGCGAGCAGCACGTCGACGCCGCGCGCGCGCGCCGACTGCAGCGCATCGAATACCACGGCGCCCGGGTCGGCGCCCGCGTTCTGCGCGACCAGCAGCGCATCGGTGCGCTGCGCCCACACGCCGAGCTGCTCGATGGCCGCGGCGCGGAACGTGTCGCCGGCCGCCAGCATGACCTTGAGGCCCTGCGCATGCAGCTGCGCCGCCAGCTTGCCGATCGTCGTGGTCTTGCCCGAGCCGTTGACGCCGACGACCAGCACGACGAAGGGCCGCGCGCCGCGATCGACGACCAGCGGCTGCTCGCAGGGCTTCAGCATCGCGGCGAGGCGGGTGCGCAGCGCCGCCAGCAGCGCGTCGGCATCGGCGAGCTCGTGGCGTTCGGCCTGCCGGCGCAGGTCCTCGAGGATCTCGTGCGTCGCCGTCACGCCCACGTCGGCGCCGATCAGCCGGGCCTCGAGTTCCTCGAGCAGCTCCGCGTCGATGCGGCGGCCCTGCAGCAGGCCGCGGATCTCGCGCGCGAGCGAAGTGCCGCCGCGATTGAGGCGCGCGCGCAGCCGGCCGAAGAATCCTTGCGGCGCTTCCGCGGGCGCCGCGGCGGTGGGGCGGTCATCGGGCATGGGTGGATTCTCTCATATGCGGTAGGCTTCGCCGCCATGACAGCCAGACCGAAGCGGGCGCCAGGCGCGCCCTCGCGCCGCCTGCGCATCATCGCCGGGCGCTGGCGCGGGCGGCGCTGGCAGTTTCCGGCCGGCGAGATCCGACCGACCGGCGATCGCGTGCGCGAGACGCTGTTCAACTGGCTGCAGGGCAAGGTCGCCGGCCGCCGCTGCCTCGATCTGTACGCGGGCTCCGGCGCGCTCGGGCTCGAGGCGCTGTCGCGCGGCGCCGCGCACTGCGTGTTCGTCGACCAGGATGCGCGCGTCATCGCGGCGCTGGGCGACGTGCTGCGCGACTGGGAGGCCGGTTCGGGCCAGACCGAGCTGGTGCGCGCGACCGCCGCGCAATTCCTCGCTCGGCCGGCGCAGCCCTTCGGGCTGGTGTTTCTCGATCCGCCATTCGCCGGCGAGGAGCTCGCGCCCAGCATGGCGCGGCTCGAGTCCGCCGGATGGCTCGCCGCCGGCGCACTGGTCTATCTCGAGCATCCGCGCAGCGCGCCGCTGGCCGGCGTGCCCGTGACCTGGCAGCCGCTGCGCTCCGGCACCGCCGGCGCCGTCGGTTATGATCTGTACCAGCGCAGCTGAGGAGCGAACGTGTCCCCCAACCGCAAGGCCGTCTATCCCGGTACCTTCGATCCGATCACGCGTGGCCACGAGGACCTGGTGCGCCGCGCGGCCGGCCTCTTCGACAGCGTGCTGGTGGCGATCGCCGCGAATCCCGGCAAGGCGCCGATGTTCGACGTCGACGAGCGCGTCGCGCTCGCCCGCGGCGTGCTGGCCGAGGTGCCCAACGTGCAGGTGACCGGCTACAGCGGACTGACGGTCGAGTTCGCGCGAGCGCAGGGCATCGGCGTGATCGTGCGCGGGTTGCGCGCCGTGTCCGATTTCGAATTCGAATTCCAGCTCGCCAACATGGGCCGCCACATCGCGCCCGGCGTGGAGACGCTGTTCCTGACGCCCAAGGAAAACTTCACGTTCATCTCATCCACGCTGGTGCGCGAGATCGCCATGCTCGGAGGCAACGTCAGCGAATTCGTGCATCCGCTGGTCGAGGCGGCGTTCCGGCGCAAGGTCGCGGGCAAGGTGGGCCCGTGAGGCCGGCGGCGCGCCGCGCGCTGGTTGAGGCCAGCGCGCTGTGCGCGTCGTGCCTGCTGGCGGCGCTGCCCGTGCAGGTGGCCGATGCCGCGGTTGCGCCCGGGCGCGTGCCCGCACACGCGTCCGCTCCCGCTCCCGCTCAAGCACCGGGCCACGCGGCGATCGCCAGCGCGCACCCGCTCGCGACCGAGGCCGGCCTCGAGGTGCTGCGCGAAGGCGGCAACGCCTTCGATGCCGCGGTCGCGGTCAGCGCGGCGCTCGCGGTCGTCGAGCCCACGGGTTCCGGACTGACGGGCGGCGGCATTTACCTGCTGCACCGGCAGAAGGACGGCTTCGAGACCGCGATCGACGCGCGCGAGTTCGCGCCGGCCGCGGCCAGCCGCGACATGTTCCTGGACGCGCAGGGCAATCCCGTGCCCGATCTGTCGACGCGCAGCGCGCTCGCCGCCGGCATTCCGGGCGAACCGGCCGGCATGGCGCTGCTCGCGGCGCGCTACGGGCGACTGCCGGTCGCGAAGAGCCTCGCCCCCGCGATCCGCCTCGCGCGCGAGGGTTTCCCGCAGTCACAGCACCTGCATAACGCCTTGCAGTCGCACCTCGAGCAGTTCGCGGCTGATCCGCAGGTGGCGCGCAATTTCCTGCGCGACGGCGCCGTGCCGCCGGTCGGCACGCCGGTGCGCCAGCCCGAGCTCGCCGCGACGCTCGAATTCCTCGCCCGCCACGGGCTCGATGCCTTCTATCGCGGCGAGCTCGCCGCGCGGCTCGTGGCCGGCGTGCGCGCGCAAGGCGGCATCTGGAGCGAGGCCGATCTCGCCGCCTATCGTGCGATCGAGCGCGCTCCGGTCGTCGGCACGTACCGCGGCGCGCGCATCGTGTCGGCGCCGCCGCCGAGCTCGGGCGGCATCGCGCTCGTCGAAGCGCTCAATGTGCTGGCGCAGTTCGACCTGACGCACGCCTCGCCGCTCGAGCGCAAGCACCTGGTCATCGAAGCGATGCGGCGCGTGCATCGCGATCGCGCGCTCTATCTTGGCGATCCGGATTTCATCAGCGTGCCAGTGGCGCGGCTGACCAGCCTCGACTACGCCGCCGGCCTGGCCGCGTCGATCCGCACCGACCGCGCCACGCCGAGCAGTGCGCTGCCGGGCATCGGCGCGGGCGCGAACGCCGGCCCGCAGACCACGCATTTCTCGGTGCTCGACCGCGAGGGCAACCGCGTCGCCGCGACGATCACGCTGAACTTCGGCTTCGGGAGCGGGCGCATGATCGAGGGCACCGGCCTGTTCCTGAACAACGAGATGGACGATTTCTCGATGAAGCCCGGCGTGCCCAACGGCTACGGACTGGTCGGCGCCGACGCGAACGCGATCGCTCCGCACAAGCGCATGCTCTCGTCGGTGACGCCGAGCTTCGTCGAGGCGGGTGATCGCGTGCTGATCGGCGGTTCACCGGGCGGGAGCCTGATCATCGGCATGGTGCTGCTGGCGACGCTCGATTTCCTCGACGGGCATTCCGCCGGCGAGATCGTCGCGGCGCCGCGCTTCCACGAGCAGTACCTGCCCGACGTGGTTCGTTACGAAGCCGGTGCGTTCACCGAGGATGAGAGCAAGACACTTGCCGCGCAGGGTGACACGCTGCAGCCGGTGTCCTATCGCTGGGGGAACTTCCAGGCGGTGGTCTGGAATCGCGCGACCGGCGCCGTCGAGGCGGCCGCCGACCCGCGCGGCGAGGGTGCCGGCGTCGTCGAGTAGCCCCAAGGGCGTCCGGCCCCGTCTTCGTGGGCCCTGTCATCAATCAGCGTTACATGTACGCGCGTACATGTAACGCGCGAATCAAGATGGGCGGACCGCGTGAAGCGTCACGCAGCCGTACGTTGCCGGCCCTTGCGCGACCGCTTCGCCTTCGGCCGTTGCGCGCTGCGCGGCTTGGCGCGCGGCCGCACCAGCGCGATGCGCGGCGCGCGCCCGGCGCGCGGGAGCTTGTTCTCGCGCGCCAGGTCGACGGCGCGCCACAGGTACCAGGCCGCGAGCGAACGGTGCGGCGCCCAGCGCACGCCGAACTCCGCCAGCGCGCGCGGCCGCGGCATGCCCTTCAGGCCGTAGGCGAGCCGGAAGCCGTTGCACACGCCGAAATCGTCGACCGGCAGCACGTCGGGGCGGCCGAGGTGGAACATCAGCATCATCTCGACGGTCCAGCGGCCGATGCCGCGCACCTGCGTGATGCGCTCGACGATCGCGTCGTCGTCGAGCTCATGCATTTCGGCGACCGTGGGCACGACGCCGCCGATGACCTTTGCCGCGAGGTCGCGCAGCGCGACGATCTTGGCGCGTGAAAAGCCGGCACCGCGCAGCACCGCATCGCCGGTCGCGACGACGGCCGCGGGCTCGGGGAACTCCGCGGGCGCGTACAGCGCGGTGAAACGCTCGAGGATGCGCTTGGCGACCACGCCGTTGAGTTGCTGGTGCGCGATCGCGCTGGCGAGCGTCTCGAACGGCGGCCGCTCGAGCGCCGTCTCGATGCGGCAGGGTCCGGCCGCGGCGATCAGCCGCGCCATCACCGGATCGCTGGCGGCCAGCGCGCGCTCGCGGCGGCGCATCGTGCGGCGGTCTATCGTTGGCATTGCGGGCAATAGTACGTCGAGCGCTGGCCCTGCGTGATGCGCCTGATCGGCGTGCGGCAGCGGCGGCAGGGGAGTCCCGCTCTTTCGTAGACGTAGAGCTTCTGCCGGAAGTAGCCGGCCTCGCCATCCGCGCCGACGTAGTCGCGCAGCGTCGTGCCGCCGACGCGGATCGCCGCGCCCAGCACCCGGCGGATCGCGGCGGCGAGCCGGGCGCAATCGGCCGCATCGAGCGAACGCGCTGCGCGCCGCGGGCGGATGCGCGCGCGGAACAGCGCTTCGCTCGCGTAGATGTTGCCGACGCCGGTGACCAGCCGTCCGTTCAGCAGCAGCAGCTTGATCGCCACGCGGCGGCGGCGGGAAATGCGGTGCAGGTAGGCGCCGTCGAACCCCGGTTCGAGCGGCTCCGGCGCCAGGTCGCGCAGCAGCGGATGGCGCGCGGGATCGTCCGTCGTGTACAGGCAGCTGCCGAAGCGGCGCGGATCATTGAGGCGCAGCACCTGGCCGGAGTCGAGCTCCAGGTCGAGGTGGTCGTGCTTCAGCCGCGGCGTCGAGCGCGGCAGCACGCGCAGGTTGCCGGACATGCCCAGGTGCAGGATCAGCGTGCCGTGCTCGAGGCGCAGCAGCAGGTATTTCGCGCGCCGCTCGACCGCGCGCACGCGCTGGCCTCGCAGGCTCGCGTCGAGCCCGGCTGTCACCGGCCAGCGCAGGCGCCGGTCGTAGACGTGCACGGCCGTGACGCGATGGCCCCGCAGGTGCGGTTCGATGCCGCGGCGCGTGGTTTCGACTTCGGGCAGTTCGGGCACGGATCCTCGCTGCGGGCCTCCGGAAACGAAAAACCCGCCAGATGGCGGGCTTTTCCGGAGGGCGGTTGGGCCGCTTGCGCGCCCTTAGCTTACTTGATCTTGGTTTCCTTGTAGCTGACGTGCTTGCGCACGACCGGGTCGAACTTGCGCACTTCCATCTTCTCCGGATGCAGCCGCTTGTTCTTCATCGCCACGTAGAAATGGCCGGTGCCGGCCGATGACAGGAGCTTCACTTTTTCGCGCATGGTGGCGGGCCTCCAGGTCTAGATCTGCTCGCCGCGGGCGCGCAGGTCGGCGACCACGGCCTCGATGCCGTGCTTGTCGATCGTGCGCAGGCCGTTGGCCGTGATGCGCAGGCTCACCCAGCGCTTCTCGGACTCGAGCCAGAAACGCTGCTGGTGGAGGTTGGGCAGGAAGCGGCGCTTCTTGCGGTTGTTGGCGTGCGAGACGTTGTTGCCCACAACCGGGCGCTTACCCGTTACTTGGCAGACGCGGGACATTGCACTGATCCTTTAAAATCAACAGCTTGTACGCTCCGCCCAGCGTGCAGGCACGCGACGAAGGGCGGGCTTTATACCAGTCCTTGGCACCGGCGGCAACTTCGGGCCCCGGGGGGTGCTACAGCAGCCCGCGCTCGCAGAAGGACAGGCAGCCATTGTCGCCGACGATGCAATGGTCGAGCACGCGGATGTCGACCAGCGCCAGCGCCTCGCGCAGCCGGGCCGTGATCAGCTCGTCCGCCTGGCTTGGTTCGGCGACCCCGGACGGGTGGTTGTGCGCCAGGATCACGGCCGCGGCATTGCGCCGCAGCGCCTGCTTGACCACCTCGCGCGGGTGCACGCTGGCCCCGTCGATCGTGCCGCGGAACAGCTCGTCGAAGGCGATCAGGCGGTGCCGGTTGTCGAGGTGCAGGCAGCAGAACAGCTCGTGCGGCTGGTCGCGCAGCCTCGAGACGAGGAAGCGGTGTGTCGCCGCGGGCGAGTCGAGCAGCGGGCCGGTGCGCAGCGCCTCGGCGTAGTGGCGCCGCGCCAGCTCGAGCGCCGCCTGCAGCCGGCAATAGCCCGCCTCGCCGAGCCCGCGCGTGGCCAGCAGCGCGGCGCGGTCGGCGCTCAGCAGTTCGCGCAGCGAGCGATGCTCGCTGAGCAACCCGCGCGCCAGGTCGACGACGTTGCTGCCGCGCAGGCCGGAGCCGCCCAGCAGCAGCGCCAGCAGCTCGGCATCCGACAGCTGCTGCGCGCCGGTGGCCAGGAGCTTTTCGCGCGGCCGCTCCTGGCTGGGCCATTGCCGCAGGTTCATGTGAACTCGGTCACCTTATTCCGAAGCCCGCCATGCGCCATTCTTGGTGGACATGGCCTTTGCATGCGATGGACATATCTTGCGGGCATGGCACGAAACAGCGCGCCTGTCCGATAATGCGTACATGCGTGGCAAACACGTCCTGCTGGGTGTGACCGGCGGCATCGCCGCCTACAAGAGCGCCGAACTGGTGCGCCGCCTCGTCGAGCGCGGCGCCGAAGTGCAGGTGGTCATGACGGCTGCGGCGCGCGAGTTCATCGGCGCGACGACCTTCCAGGCGTTGTCGGGCCGCCCGGTGCGCGACAGCCTGTGGGATGCCGGCGCCGAGGCCGCGATGGGGCACATCGAGCTCGCCCGCTGGGCGGACCTGGTGCTGGTCGCGCCGGCGAGCGCGGATTTCCTCGCGCGCCTCGCGCACGGGCGTGCCGATGACCTGCTTGCCACGCTCTGCCTCGCGACCCGCGCGCCGATCGTCGTCGCGCCCGCGATGAACCAGCAGATGTGGGCCAACGCCGCGACCCAGGCGAACGTGGCGACGCTCGCACGGAGAAAGATCCGCCTCGTTGGTCCCGCGGTCGGCGACCAGGCCTGCGGGGAGACCGGTCCGGGCCGCATGCTCGAGCCCACCGACATCGCCGATCTCGTCGAGCCGCTGCTGACCGGCCCCGGGCCGTTCACGGGCGTGCGCGTGCTCGTCACGGCAGGGCCGACGCGCGAGTGCCTCGATCCGGTGCGCTTCGTCAGCAACCGCAGCTCGGGCAAAATGGGCTACTCGATTGCGCAAGCGTTTAGAGCCGCGGGCGCCGAGGTCGTGCTGGTCAGTGGACCGGTGGCCTTGCCGGCGCCTGCCGGCGTGCAGCGCGTGTGCGTCGAGAGCGCGGCGCAGATGTACGACGCCGTGCGCAAGGAACTGCCGACGATCCAGGTGCTGGTCGCCACCGCCGCCGTGGCCGACTACCGCCCGGTCGAAGTGGCCGAGCGCAAGATCAAGAAGCGGGCCGAGACGCTCTCGATCGAGATGACGCGCACGACCGACATCCTGGCGAGCGTGGCTGCCGACCCGAAGCGTCCGTTCGTGGTCGGGTTCGCGGCCGAGACCGATGCGGTCGAGCAGCACGCGCTCGAGAAGCTGCTGCGCAAGAACCTCGACATGATCTGCGCGAACGAGGTCGGCGCCACGAAGGCCTTCGACTGCGAGGACAACGCGCTGCTGGTCCTGTGGCGCGGCGGCGGGCGCGCCGAACTGCCGCGCGCGTCCAAGCGCGCGCTGGCTAGCGCGCTGGTGGAGCTGGTCGGCCAGCAATACCGCGCCGGCCTGCGCGCCGGAACGCAGCCCGACAGGCGCCTCGATCTTGGCTGAACCATCCCGCCGTCGGCTGCAGGTGCGCATCCTCGATGCGCGCATCGGCGCCGAGTTCCCGTTGCCGGCGTATGCGACCGGCGGTTCGGCCGGGCTCGACCTGCGCGCCTGCATCGATGCCCCGCTGGCGCTGGGGCCCGGGCGCGCGGAGTTGATTCCCACGGGGATTTCCATCCACATCGGGGACCCGGGCCTCGCGGCCGTGATCCTGCCGCGCTCGGGACTCGGCCACAAGCACGGCGTCGTGCTCGGTAACCTCGTCGGCCTGATCGACTCCGACTACCAGGGCCCGCTGATGGTCTCGTGCTGGAACCGCGGCCAGGCCGCCTACACCGTGCAGCCGGGCGAGCGCATCGCGCAGCTGGTGGTGGTGCCGGTGGAGCAGGTGGAACTGCAGGTCGTCGAGGAATTCACCGCCAGCCAGCGCGGCAGCGGCGGCTTCGGCCATACCGGCCGCTAGGAACGCCAACTAGCCCTGCGAGGGTTGCGCAGTAAGCTCGCGGAAACGGGCGATGTCGGCCTCGAACTGGGCGCGCACCGCGATCTGTTCCTGCTTGCGCCGATCCATCGAGCGGTGCTGCGCGCGCACCTCGTTCGAGGTGCGCACCAGCTGCTCGGCGAGGTCATCCGGCATGCGGCGCGCATCGGGCTTGGTGTTGTAGGGCTTGAACAGCAGCGCGCGCTGCTGCAGCGTTTTCAGCCGCGCCTCGAGCGAATCGATGTAGGCGATCGTCGCCTTGATCTGGCCGTCGATCTGGTCGAGCCGCTCGTCGCGCAGCCGCTCGATGTCCTTCGTCGAGGTGTAGGTCGTCAGCAGGAAATGATCGTGCTGCGCCTTCTCCTCGATCGCCTGCTGGCGCTTGCGCTCCTCGTCCTGCTGCTGTGCGTTCTTCTCGGCATCGACGCGCTGGATCTCGACGCCCTGGTTGTTGAGCACGCGCCGCTCCTGCTGCGCGTATTCAGGCGGCACGGCATCGCCGTAGTGCCGCTCGCCGTTCTTGTCGACCCAGCTGTAGTTCGGGTGCGGCGTGTCGGCCGCCATGGCCGGCGCCGCCAGCGCCAGCGCGATCGCCGTGGCCACGGCGCGGCCCAGCCACCTGATTATGTCCGGCACTGCATGCATCGTCGTTGCGCCTGGCGCCTGAGCCCTGCGCCCAATTGTCCACGAAGCCGGGCGCAGGGCAAGAGCAGCGTGTCTCAAGGCGCCACCCCGTACTGTGCCCGGTAGGCACGGAGCGAGGCCAGCTGCGCCGGCTCGAAGCCGCGCGCGCCGCGTGCGGCCAGTGCGTCGATCAGTCCGCCGAGCGTCAGGATGCTCACGCAGCGCAATCCATAGGCCGATTCGACCTCCTGCACCGCCGAGCGTTCGCCCTGGCCGCGCTCCTGCCGATCGAGCGCGAGGGCCACGCCGACCGGCGCGGCGCCGGCGGCCCGGATCAGCTCGATCGACTCGCGGATCGCCGTGCCCGCGGTGATCACGTCATCGACGATCACGACGCGCCCGGCGAGCGGGCTGCCGACGATCAGGCCCGCTTCGCCGTGGTCCTTGGCTTCCTTGCGGTTGAAGGCCCAGGGGAGGCTGCGGCCCTCGTGCTCGGCGTAGGCGATCGCGCAGGCGCTCACCAGCGGGATGCCCTTGTAGGCGGGGCCGAACAGCATGTCGAACCCGAGGCCCGAGCGCGCGAGCGCGGCCGCGTAGCAGCGGCCGAGCCGGGCGAGGGCCGCGCCGTCGTTGAACAGCCCGGCGTTGAAGAAATAGGGGCTGGTGCGGCCGGACTTGAGCGTGAATTCTCCGAAGCGCAGCGCCTGGCGCTCGAGGGCGAGGGACAGGAAATCCTGCTGGTAATCGCTCATGCGCGGCAGGCTATCATGTCCGCATGCGCATCATCACGCTCAACGTCAACGGCATCCGCTCGGCCGCGGCCAAGGGACTTTTCCCTTGGCTCTCGCGCCAGCAGGCCGACGTGATCTGCCTGCAGGAAGTGCGCGCGCGCGAGGACCAGTTCGCCGGCCACGACATCGTGCTGCCGGGCTACCACGCGGCTTACTACCCGGCCGAGCGGCCCGGCTACGCCGGCACGGCGCTGTATTCGCGCCAGAAGCCGGCGCGGCTGGTGCGCGGTTTCGGCGTGGCGGAGTTCGATGCCGAAGGCCGCTACCTCGAGGCGCAGTTCGACGAGGTGGCGGTCGTTTCGCTGTACCTGCCGTCGGGCTCCTCCGGCCCGGAGCGGCAGGCCTCGAAGGATCGCTTCCTCAAGAAGTTCATGCCGCACCTGCGCGCGCTCAAGCGCCGGCGGCGGCCGTACATCCTGTGCGGCGACTGGAACATCGCGCACCGCGAGATCGACCTGAAGAACTGGAAATCGAACCAGAAGAACTCCGGCTTCCTGCCGCACGAGCGCGCCTGGCTCGATGAGCTGTTCGACGA
>DATKLZ010000021.1:0-8014 GCA_035542135.1 Steroidobacteraceae bacterium
CAGCAGGTCGGCCTGCTCCGGGGAATCGGCCGGCGTGAAACCGGCGCCCTCGCGCAGTACGTCCGCGATGCGCGCGGAATCGTACTCGTTCATCTGGCAGCCAAAGGTCTTGATGTAGTAGCGGCCGCTCATGCTTCAGAAAGGTATGTCGTCGTCGAACTCTTCGGCGCTCGCGCCGGCGCCGGCCGCGGCCGGCTCGCCCGCCGGAGCCCGCTCGCGCGATTCGTAGCTGCCACCCCCACCGCCGCCGCCGCCACTGCCGCCGCCGCGGCCGCCGAGCATCTGCATCTCGTCGGCGATGATCTCGGTCGTGTAGCGGTCGCGCCCTTCCTTGTCTTGCCATTTGCGGGTGCGGAGCGAGCCCTCGATGTACACCTGCGAGCCCTTGCGCAGGTATTCGCCGGCGATCTCGCCCAGCCGCCCGAACAGCGCGACGTTGTGCCATTCCGTGCGCTCTTTCTGCTCGCCGGACTGTTTATCCTTCCAGCTCTCGCTGGTCGCGATGCGGATGTTGGCGACCGTCATGCCCGATGGCATCGAGCGGGTCTCGGGGTCGGCGCCCAGGTTGCCGATCAGGATGACTTTGTTGATTCCGCGCGCCATGGCCGTGAGCCCCTCTGTTGCGACATTCAGCAGGATTTGCAGGGTCGCTATTGTAGTCGCGGCGGGGCTCCCGGGCAGGGCCTGTTTCTGGCGCAACCGGCCCACAAGGCCCCGAAACGGGCCCTTTTTGGCCTTTCGGGCGCGATTTGGGGCCCCCTGGAGGCGTACAATGGCCGATCCCATGCCTGACGACCAAGCCAGCCCTGCCCAGACCATCCGCGTGCGCGGGGCGCGCACCCACAACCTGCGCAACATCGACCTCGACCTGCCCCGCGGCAAGCTCACCGTGCTGACCGGCCTGTCGGGTTCCGGCAAGTCCTCGCTGGCCTTCGACACGCTCTATGCCGAGGGGCAGCGGCGCTACGTCGAATCGCTGTCCGCCTACGCCCGCCAGTTCCTGTCGATGATGGACAAGCCCGACGTCGACAGCATCGAAGGCCTGTCGCCGGCGATCGCCATCGAGCAGAAGGCCGGCTCCCACAACCCGCGCTCGACCGTCGGCACGGTCACCGAGATCTACGACTACCTGAGGCTGCTGTATGCGCGCGCGGGGCTCCCGCGCTGCCCGGACCACGGCATCGACCTGGCGGCGCAGAGCGTTGGCCAGATGGTCGACCAGGTGCTGCAGGCCGGGCCGGACCAGCCGGCGCTCCTGCTCGCGCCGCTGGTCAATGACCGCAAGGGCGAGCACGCGCAGCTGTTCGGCGACCTGGCCGGCCAGGGGTTCGTGCGCGTGCGCATCGACGGCACGGTGCACGAGCTCGATGCGGTGCCGGCCCTCGATGCGCGCCGCAAGCACACGATCGAAGCCGTCGTCGACCGCGTGCGCATCAGGCCGGAGGTGGCGCAGCGCCTGGCCGAATCGTTCGAGACCGCGCTGAAGCTCAGCGGCGGCACGGCGCGCGTCGTGTTCACCGATGCTGGCGCGCCGGCCCCGCTCCTGTTCTCGAACCGCCACGCCTGTCCCGAGTGCGGCTTCGCGGTGCCGGCGCCGGAACCGCGCATGTTCTCGTTCAACAACCCGGCCGGCGCCTGCCCGGCCTGCGACGGGCTCGGCGTGCAGGAGTTCTTCGATCCGCAGCGCGTCATCTCGCACCCGCAGCTCTCGCTCGCCGCCGGCGCGGTGCGCGGCTGGGACCGGCACAACAAGCAGTACTTCCAGCTGCTGCAGGGGCTGGCGCAGCACTACCGCTTCGACATCGACACGCCGTGGAACGAGTTGCCGGATGAGGTGCGCGCCCGGCTGCTGTACGGGAGCGAAGGCGCCGAGATCGAGTTCCGCTACCTCGACGCGCGCGGCAGCCCGCAGCGCCGGCGCCACGCCTTCGAGGGCATCATGCCGAACCTCGAGCGGCGCTGGCGCGAGAGTGCCGCGGGCGCGGTGCACGAGGAGCTCGGGCGCTATCGCGGCACGCGCCCCTGCCCGGAGTGCGGCGGCACGCGCCTCAATGCCGTGGCGCGCGCGGTGCTCATCGACGGCTGCAACATCGCACAGGTCACGAGCCGCACGGTTGGCCAGGCGCTCGCGCACTTCGGCGCGCTGCAGCTCGCCGGCTGGCGCGCCACGGTGGCCGAACGCATCGTGCGCGAGGTGCGCGAACGGCTCCGCTTCCTCGCCGACGTCGGGCTCGACTACCTCGGGCTCGATCGCGCCGCCGACACGCTCTCGGGCGGCGAGACGCAGCGCATCCGGCTCGCGAGCCAGGTGGGCTCGGGGCTCACCGGCGTCATGTACATCCTCGACGAGCCCTCGATCGGATTGCACCAGCGCGACCACGAGCGCCTGCTCCGCACGCTGTACCGGCTGCGCGACCTCGGCAACACCGTCATCGTGGTTGAACACGACGAGGACGCGATCCGCAGCGCCGACCACGTCGTCGACCTCGGGCCCGGCGCCGGCATCCACGGCGGCCAGGTGGTGGCGCAGGGCACGCCGGCCGAGATCGAGGCCAATCCGGCCTCGCTCACCGGCCGGTACCTGGCGGGCACCGAGTCGATCGCGGTGCCGCGCGAGCGGCGCAAGCGCAGCGCCGTGCGCATCGGCATCGAGGGCGCCACCGGCAACAACCTGCGCGATCTCGATGTGTCGATCCCGGCGGGGCTGTTCACCTGCATCACCGGCGTGTCGGGTTCGGGCAAGTCCACGCTGGTCAACGACACGCTGTTCCGCCACGCCGCCGCGCACTACAACGATGCCGGCACGGACGGCGCGGCGCCCTGCCGCGCGATCACTGGCCTGGCGCGCTTCGAGCGCGTCATTGCGATCGACCAGAACCCGATCGGACGCACGCCGCGCTCGAACCCGGCCACCTATACCGGGCTGTTCACGGTGATCCGCGAGCTGTTCGCGCAGGTGCCCGAGGCGCGCGCGCGCGGCTACGACGCCGGGCGCTTCAGCTTCAACGTGCGCGGCGGACGCTGCGAAGCCTGCCAGGGCGACGGCGTGCTGCGCGTGGAGATGCACTTCCTGCCCGACGTGTACGTACCCTGCGACGTGTGCCGCGGCCGGCGCTACAACCGCGAGACGCTCGAAGTGAAATACCGCGGCCTGAACATCCACGAGGTGCTCGAGCTCACCGTCGAGGACGCCGCGGCGCTGTTCGCCAGCGTACCGGCGGCCGCGAACCGCCTGCGCACGCTGCTCGATGTCGGATTGCAGTACGTGCGCCTCGGACAGAGCGCCACGACGCTCTCGGGCGGCGAGGCGCAGCGCGTCAAGCTCTCGCGCGAGCTGGCCAAGCGCGGCGCCGGCCGCACGCTCTACATCCTCGACGAGCCGACCACCGGATTGCATTTCCACGACGTCGCGCAGCTGCTCGGCGTGCTGCAGCAGCTGGTCGATGCCGGCAACACGATGGTCGTCATCGAGCACAACCTCGATGTCATCAAGACCGCCGACTGGGTCATCGACCTGGGGCCCGGCGGCGGCGAGCACGGCGGCCGCATCGTCGCGGAAGGCACGCCCGAGGCGGTGGCGGCGAACCGCGCCTCGATTACCGGGCAATACCTGGCCCCGCTCCTGCGGCGCGGCTCGACGCTGCCGCGCCAGGCGGCCGCGGAGTAAACTGCGCCGACGCGCCGCATCACCGCCGTGGCACAGGAGTAACCCGTGGCATCAAAGACCGAAACCGTGCGCGGCCCGCAGGCCACGATCCATTTCAACGGCGCGCGCTGCATCCACTCGCGCCACTGCGTGCTCGACCGGCCCGACGTGTTCGTGCCGAATGTCGAAGGCGAATGGATCCACCCGGAGCGCGCGAACGGCGAGCAGATCGCCGCGCTGGCGGCGAACTGCCCCTCGGGCGCGATCACCTGCACGCGCCACGATGGCCAGCCGGATGAAGCGGCGCCGCTGGTGAACACGCTGCGGGTGCGCGAGAACGGGCCGCTCGCGGTGCATGCGCAGCTGTCGCTCCCCGGCGGCGAACAGGCGCTGCGCGCCACGCTGTGCCGCTGCGGCGCCTCGGCGAACAAGCCGTTCTGCGACGGCAGCCATGTCGCCGCGGGCTTCAGCGCCACGGGCGAGCCGCCGACGAAGGAATCGCAGCCGCTCGCGGTGCGCCATGGAGCGCTGACGGTGGCTCCGCAGGCCGATGGCCCGCTCAGGTTCAGCGGCGCGCTCGAGCTGGTCAGCGGCACCGGCCGCACGATCAATCGCGTGACCGAAGCCTACCTGTGCCGCTGCGGCGCGTCGGCGAACAAGCCGTACTGCGACGGCAGCCACAAGCGCGTCGGCTTCAGGTCGGCGTAGCGCGCCGGCGCGGCGCGCGCGACCCGCGTCAGGCGCCCGGACGGCCGCGCCGCGCCCGGGAATCGAAATACTGGTGCAGTTCGCCGCTCTGCGCGCGCTCCTGGTAATGCCCCGCCGTGTAGGCGCTGACTACGCGGCGCCAGAAGGCCACGGCCTGCGGGTTGCGCAGGTATTCCATGATGTGCCAGCGGCCCGCGAAGCGGTCGAAGATCAGGCGCACGGCTTCCTGGCCGATGCCGCGCCGGCGCCACGGGCGCGCGATGAAGAACTCCGCCATCGAGTAATCGCTCGCGCTGCGATCGCCGGGCGGCGCGCCGGTGCGCACCATCGCGAAACCGACCGGTTGCTCTTCCTTGAGGATCGTCAGCAGGTGCGCGCTGGAATCGGCGAACCAGCTGGCCAGCTGGTCGGGCTCGCGGTGGCCGATCTCGCGCAGTGCCGGGAAGAAGCCGGTGCCGAGCGGCGCGAGGTCATTCAGGTAATCGCGGTAGATCGATTCAATCCACACCCGGTCGCCGCGCATCGCGCGGGTGTCGCGGACACTGATGGTCATGCCACGTCGTTCATGCCTCAAAAACACGAAAGCCCGGGCAGACCGGTTCGCGGCCTGCACGGGCTTTCATGCCAGAACCGCTTGGATCAGTTCTTCGCCGGGGCCGGCGCCGGAGCAGCAGCCGGAGCGGCAGCCGGGGCAGCGGCATCGGCAGCCGGAGCAGCGGCCGGAGCAGCGGCATCAGCGGCCGGGGCAGCAGGAGCGGCGGCAGGAGCAGCCGCATCGGCAGCCGGAGCAGCGGCCGGGGCAGCGGGTTCCTGGCTGCTGCAAGCAACCAGCGCGAACGCTGCGACAGCAGCGCCAAGAGCGAGCTTAATGTTCATCGATGAATCCCCAGATAATCAGAAGTTAAAGCAACGATCAAACTAGTTTGAATCGCGACATCCCGTCGCGACCGTGGATTCTATAGCAGCCGCAGCGCAATTCAATCGGTGTTGGGCAAATAAAGGCCCCAAAAACAGCGCCCGCGGCTGCCGCTTCAGCGCTTCGCCAACAGGTTGCGGATCTCCTCGAGCAACACTTCCTGGCGCGGCGGGGCGGCCGGTGCGGCCGCGGCCGGGGGCTTCTTGAGCCGGTTCAACCCCCGGATGGCCAGGAACAGCACGAAGGCGATGATGATGAAATCGAAGATGCTCTGCAGGAACAGGCCGTACTTCAGCAGCACTTCCTTGCCGTTGGCGCCGGTGCCCAGCGAGGTGGCCATTTCGCTGAAATTGATGCCCCCGATCAGCTTGCCCAGCGGCGGCATGATGACGTTTTCGACCAGCGAGGACACGATCTTGCCGAAGGCCGCACCGACGATGACGCCGACCGCCATGTCGACGACATTGCCCTTCATCGCAAATTCCTTGAAATCGGCTCCGATGCTCATGGTCTGCTCCTGAGGCTGGTGTTGTAGGACGAGCCTGGTTGGCTACTTGGCCGGCTTCTTCCTGGCCGTCTTCCCGGCCGTCTTGCCCGCGGCCGGCTTCCGTGCGGCGCGCCCGGGCTTCTCGGCAGCCGCGTCGTCGCCGACCTTGGCGGACTTGGCCGCCTTGGCGGGCTTGGCGGCCCTGGCCGGCGCTTCCTTCGTCGCGGCCTCGTCGGCGGCCGGGGCCGGCTTCGCCGGTTTGGCCGGACGCTTGGGCTTGCCCTCGCCGTCGGCCGGAGCCGCGACGGCCACCGGCGCCGGGCGATCGACCAGCTGCATCAGCGCCATCGGCGCCGAGTCGCCGGGCCGCGGCACCATGCGCAGGATGCGCGTGTAGCCGCCCGGGCGCGTGCGGAAACGCGGACCGACATCGGCAAACAGCTTCGTGACGACCTCCGTGTCGCGCAGCCGCGAAAACGCCAGCCGGCGATTGGCCTCGGAGTCGTTCTTGCCGAGCGTGATCAGCGGCTCGACCACGCGGCGCAATTCCTTCGCCTTGGGAAGCGTGGTCTGGATGGTCTCGTGCCGCAGGAGCGAGGCCGACATGTTGCGCAACAGCGCATGCCGGTGCGGGCTGTTGCGCGAAAGCTGGCGGCCGGTGAGTTTATGACGCATGCAATTCTCTCAGATCAAGCCGCTGTCTTCGTCGCGGCGCAGGTTCGCGGGCGGCCAGCCATCGAGCCGCATGCCGAGCATCAGGCCGTGGCTCTGCAGCACTTCCTTGATCTCGGTGAGCGACTTCTTGCCCAGGTTCGGCGTGCGCAGCAGCTCGACTTCGGTGCGCTGCACGAGGTCGCCGATGTAGTGGATGTTCTCGGCCTTGAGGCAGTTCGCGCTGCGCACCGTGAGCTCGAGCTCGTCGACCGGTCGCAGCAGGATCGGATCGAACTGCATCTCGGTGATCTTCGCGACCGCTTCGTCTTCGCCCTGCAGGTCGACGAACACCGACAGCTGGTCCTTGAGGATGCCGCCGGCGCGGCGGATCGCCTCTTCCGGCTCGATCGTGCCGTTGGTCTCGATGTCGATGATCAGCTTGTCGAGGTCGGTGCGCTGTTCGACGCGCGCGGCTTCGACCGAGTAGGTCACGCGGCGCACCGGCGAGAACGAGGCATCGAGCAGCAGGCGGCCGATCGGCCGGGTCTGTTCCTCGAAGGCCACGCGCTGCACGGCCGGACGGTAGCCGCGGCCGCGCTCGATCTTCATCTGCATGTTCAGCTCGCCGGCCTTCGTCAGGTTGGCGATCACCAGTTCCGGGTTCACGACTTCGACGTCGTGGTCGGTCTGGATGTCGCCGGCGGTCACCGGGCCCGGGCCCTTCTTGTGCAGGCGCAGCTCCGCCGAGCTGCGCGCGTGCATGCGCAGCGCGACCAGCTTCAGGTTCAGCAGCACGTCGACGACGTCTTCCTGCACGCCTTCGATGCTGGTGTACTCGTGCAGCACGCCGTCGATCTCCACTTCGGTGATCGCGGCTCCCGGCATCGACGAGAGCAGCACGCGCCGCAGCGCGTTGCCGAGCGTGTGGCCGAAGCCGCGCTCGAACGGTTCAATGACGACGCGCGCCTGGCGCGGCGCAACCGGCTGCACCTTGACCACGCGCGGCTTGAGGAACTCGCTGACTGACGATTGCATAGCCACCTGCCCTTACTTCGAATACAACTCGACCACCAGGTTCTCGTTGACGTCGGGGAGCACGTCCTCGCGAGCCGGTACGGCCTTGAATACGCCGCGGAACTCCTTCTCGTTGACCTCGACCCATTCCGGCAAGCCGGCCTGGGTCGCCGAGGCCAACGCACCCTGGATGCGCAGCTGCTTGCGGGCGCGCTCGCGCACCTGCACGACATCGCCCGGCTTGCACTGGTAGGAAGCGATCGAGACGATGCCGCCGTTCACTTCGATGGCCTTGTGGCTCACGAGCTGGCGCGCCTCGGCGCGCGTGCCGGCAAAGCCCATGCGGTAGACGACGTTGTCGAGCCGTGATTCCAGGAGCTTCAGCAGCTGCTCGCCGGTCGCGCCGGTGCGGCGCGCCGCCTGCTGGTAGTAGCCGCGGAACTGCCGCTCGAGCACGCCGTACATGCGACGGAGCTTCTGCTTTTCGCGCAGCTGCGTGCCGTAGTCCGACAGCCGCTGCCGGCGCTCGCTCTTGATGCCGCCGGGCGGCACCTGGAACTTGCACTTGCTCTCGAGCGGCTTCGCGCCG
>DATKLZ010000022.1:0-4880 GCA_035542135.1 Steroidobacteraceae bacterium
GACCGCCGCCTCGAGGTTGGTGCGGTAGACGGTATCCTCCGGATTGCGGTGGCCGACGAACGCGCCGGTGTTCACGTCGATCGTGGTCATCGATTCGGTCTGGTCGATGACGATGTAGCCGCCCGACTGCAGCTGCACCTGCCGGTCGAGCGCGCGGTTGATCTCGGCATCGACGCCGTGCAGCTCGAACAGCGGCCGCGCGGCCGAGTACAGCTCGATGCGCTCGACCGCCTCCGGCATGAACGCAGCCGCGAACTGGCACAGCCGCGCGAACTCGGCCGGATCGTCGACCAGCACGCGCCGCATGTCCGCGCCAAGCTCGTCGCGCAGCATGCGCGCGCCGAGCGGCAGGTCGGCGTGCACCAGCGTGCCGGCGCCGACGCGCAATTGCTCCTGCCGCACGTGCTCCCACAGCCGCGCCAGGTACAGCATGTCGGCGCGCAGCGCCTCGGGCGGCGCGCCGTGCGCCGCGGTGCGCACGATGTAGCCGCCGCCCGCGTGCTGCAGCTCGGCCAGCTCGCGCACCAGCGTCCGCACGCGCTCGCGCTCGGCCTCGTCGGTGATGCGCGAGGACACGCCGACGCCGCGCCCGAAGGGCATGTACACGAGGAACCGCGACGGGAGCGACACGAACGTGGTCAGCCGCGCGCCCTTGCTGCCGAGCGGATCCTTCAGCACCTGCACGAGGATGTCCTGGCCGGGCTGCACCAGGTCGCCGATGTCTTCGACGGGCGGCGTGCCGTTCTCGGCATCCGCGGGCACGGCGCGCGCGATGTCGGCCGCGTGCAGGAACGCGGTGCGCTCGAGCCCGATCCCGACGAACGCCGCCTGCATGCCCGGCAGCACGCGCGACACGCGGCCCTTGTAGAGGTTGCCGACCAGGCCGCGGCGGCTGGCGCGCTCGATGTACAGCTCCTGCGTGACGCCGTTCTCGATCAGCGCGGCGCGCGTCTCGCGCGGCGTCACGTTGAGCAGGATCTCGCGCATCAGCCCGCCGCCTGCCAGCGCGGCACGCGGGCCGCGTCCAGCAGGGCCGCGGTCTCGTACAGCGGCAGGCCCATGACGCCGCTGTAGCTGCCGCGCAGCTCGCTGATGAACACCGCGCCGTAGCCCTGGATCGCATAGCCGCCGGCCTTGTCGCGGCCCTCGCCGCTCGCCCAGTAGCGCTCGCGCTCGTGCGCGTCGATCGGGCGGAAGCGCACCTCGCTCCGGCTCAGGCGCACGTCGTGCCCCTGCGCCGTGACGAGCGCGACGGCCGTGAGCACCTCGTGCGTGCGATTCGCGAGCTTCGCCAGCATGGCGAGGCCCGCGGCGCGATCGCCCGGCTTGCCGAGCATCGCGCCATCGACGACGACCGCGGTGTCGGCGCCCAGCACCGGCAACGAGTCATGGGCTGCCGGGGGCGCCTGCCCGATGTGCCGCGCCTTGGCCAACGCGAGCCGGCACACGCACTCGTCCGCCGCCTCGCCCGCCAGCGGCTGTTCGTCGATGGCGGCGATCGCGATCGCGTGCGGCACGCCGATCTGGCGGAGCAGCTCGCGCCGCCGCGGCGAGGCCGAGGCGAGCAGCAGCACGGGCGTTGGCGTAGGCTTGGGCGCGTTCGGCATGGCTACTGGCGATGGTAAGGGTGGCCGGCCAGCAGCGTCGAGGCTCGGTAGAGCTGCTCGGCCAGCAGCACCCGCACCAGCCCGTGCGGGAAGGTCAGCGCCGACAGCGACCAGCGCAGCTGCGAGCGGCGCAGCACCGCGGCATCGAGCCCGTCGGGCCCGCCGATGATGAAGCTGACCGGCACGCCGGCCTGCCGCCGTTCGGCGAGCCAGGCGCCAAGCTGCACCGAGCTGAACGAGCGGCCGCGCTCATCGAGCGCCACGGCGTATTCGCCGGCCTTCAGCAGGTCGAGGATGCGCTGGCCTTCCGTGGCCATCGCGCGCGGGCCGTCGCCTTCGCCGCTGCGCCGCGCCACCGGCACCTCGACGAGCTCGAGCGCATCGGCCCCGCGCAACCGGCGCGTGTAGTCGGCGTACGCGGCCTGCACCCACCCGCTCATGCGCGTGCCGACGGCGATCACGCGCAGGCGCATGCGGTGGAATCCTAGGCGCGGCGCTTGCGCGCCACGCCGGCGCCCGCCGCGCCGCCCGCCGTGCTGCGCCGCTGCGCCTGCGGCGCCTCCCACAGCTGCTCGAGCGCGTAGAACTCGCGCACCCGCGGCAGCATCACGTGAACCAGCACATCCTGCAGGTCGATCAGCACCCACTCGGCATCCTGGCGTCCCTCGGTGCCCATCGGCCGCCGCCCGGCCTGCTTGGCCTTGACGACGACGTTCTCGGCGATCGAGCGCACATGCCGGTCGGAGGTGCCCGAGGCGACGATCATCGTGTCGGCGATGTCGGTCAGCCCGCGCACGTCGAGCACGCGGATGTTGACCGCCTTCATGTCCTCGAGTGCCGCGAGCGCCAGCTTCTCGAGCGCCACGAGTTCGCTGCTGCGTGGCTTCCTGGCGGGCCGGGCCGTGGGCTTGGGCCGGCGGGCGGCCGGGCTGCGGCGGGATGGGCTCATGCGTGCTTCATTCACCTCTTGGCCTGAGCATAGCACCCGGAGCTGACGATGATCTCGCGGACCGCCTCGGGCACCAGGTAGCGCAGGTCGCGCTGGGACTGGATCAGCGCCCGCAGGTCGGTCGAGGAGATCTCGAGCTGCGTCACGGCGTGCACGAAGATGCGGCCCGCCGTCGCGTTGTGCAGGTCGCGGATCGAACCGGTGCCCCGGTCCACCATGACTTCGCCCAGCGGGCCCGTGATCGGCGCCTTCCAGCCCGGCCGATGCGCGACGACGACGTGCGCCAGCTCGAAGATCTCGCGCCAGCGGTGCCAGTGCGGCACGCCGAGGAACGCGTCCATGCCCAGCAGCAGGCAGAGCGACCGGTCGGGATGCTCGCGCCGCACGTCCAGCAGCGTGTCGACGGTGTACGAGACGCCGCTCCGGCGCATCTCGCGGTCGTCGACGACGAACTCGGGCTGCCCGGCGATCGCCGCCCGCACCATCTCGAGCCGCAGCGCGGCCGGCGCCAGCGAGGCCTCGCGGTGCGGCGGGTTGCCGGTCGGCAGGAATCGCACCTGCTCGAGCCGCAGCAGCTGCCACAGTTCGAAGGCGGTGCGCAGGTGGCCGTAGTGGATCGGGTCGAAAGTGCCCCCGAACAGGCCGATCGGCTCCCTCATACGCGCGGGCGTTCCCACAGCGCCGCGAACCGCGGCAGCGGCAGTGTACGCCGGCCGCACATCTCGGCGCACAGCAGCGCGAGCTCGTCCCAGGCCTCGCCGTGGCTCTGGCCCTTGGCGACGCGGTCGACGCGCGCGGCGCGCGCGATCAGCCGCGCCATCGGCACCGTGCGCGGCCCGCCCTGCCGGCGCAGCGCGTTGACCAGCCACCACAGCACGCGCACCGGCTCATCGCCCTCCGCGCGGAGCCCGGCCAGGATGCGCAACGCACGCGCCGCCTCGCCTGCGGCGATCGCCTGCGTGAGCCGCATGACATCGTAGCGGGCGCTGTCGCCGAGCGCGTCGGCGAGTTCTGTCAAGCCCAGGTTCCTGTCGGATCCGTACCGCAAACGCAGCTTTTCGATCTCCTGGTGCGCCGCCAGCAGGTTGCCTTCCGTGGCCACGGCGAGCAGCGACAGCGCATCGGCCGACAGCGCCAGGCCGACGGCCCGCGCGCGCGCCGCCAGCCAGCCCGGGAAGCGCGCGGCATCCACCGGCCACACGTTGACGAGGGCGCCGCGCTGCTGCACCGCCTGCACCCACTCGGCGCCCTGCGCCTCCCGGTCGAGCCGGCCGGTGGCGATCAGCAGCAACAGGTCATCGCCTGCGGCGCCGATGAGTTTCAGCAGCGTGGCCGCGCCATGCCCGGGCTTGCCGCCGGGCATGCGGATCTCGAGGATGCGACGGCTGGCGAACAGCGACTGCGTCTGCGTCGAGGCCAGCGCGTTCTCCCAGGTGGCGGCGCTCTTGTCGATGAACACCTGCTCGCGCTCATCGAAACCCAGGGCGCGGGCCCGCGCGCGGATCGCATCCAGCGCCTCGGTGGCGAGCAGCGGCTCGTCGCCGGCCACCAGGTAGACCGGCAGCAGCCGCTCGGCAAGCTGGCCGGGGAGTCGATCCGCATCGAGCTTCATGGGTGGGGCAGATTAACCGAACTGCCGGGTGCGCGCGCGACTTGCGGCGGCCCCTGCCGGAAGCCTAGGCTTCGCCCATGCCCACGCTGTTCGAACGCATCATTTCGGGGGAATTGCCGGCCGACGTCGTCTACCGCGACGATCGCGTCACGGCCTTCCGCGACATCCACCCGCGCGCGCCGGTGCACATCCTGATCGTGCCCAACAAGCCGATCCCCACGGCCAACGACATCGCCGATGGCGACGAGGCGTTGATCGGGCACCTGTATACCGTGGCGCGCGACCTCGCGAAGCGCGAGGGCATCGCCGCGGACGGCTACCGGCTGATCGTCAACTGCAATGCGCACGGCGGCCAGGAGGTGTACCACCTGCACGTGCACCTGCTGGGCGGCCGGCCGCTGGGACCCATGGTGTCGAAATGAAAGCGAAATCCGCGCTGTATCCGCCGATCACGCCCTATCGCAAGGGGCGCCTGCGCGTCTCGCCGGTGCATGAGCTCTACTTCGAGGAGAGCGGCAACCCGCGCGGCAAGCCGGTCGTGTTCCTGCACGGCGGCCCGGGCGGGGGCACGAGCCCGGCGATGCGCCGGTTCTTCAATCCGCGCCGCTACCGCATCGTGCTGTTCGACCAGCGCGGCTGTGGCAAGAGCCGCCCGCACGCCTCGCTGGTCGCGAACACCACGTGGGACCTGGTCGACGACATCGAACGCTTG